>CAMGCA010000073.1 GCA_946011705.1 uncultured Clostridia bacterium
AAAGAAGTGTAGACGAATTCCGTTGTTTATCCTGTTACTCATATTCCTTGCCGGGTGCCTGATATCCTTATTTCCCGTAATCAACGAACGATTGTACCGGGAAAAAATGAAAACTACCGTGTCTGAGTTCCAGTCCAATACGGAGCAGCTGCCGCCTGTGGTCATTCTGCCGTCTGGCGATGTAGAAACCACAGAATACACGCCTGCCATCCATCAGGAGCTATGGAACGATATTCAGCAGTACAACAGTCGGCTGTTTCAAAGCCGACAGGAAGGCATAAATGGCCTTGAGAGTCTGGAAGAAGCATGCTTCAGACTTTCAGACTACGGTATCACCAGCGAAGTGTTTGGCGTTCTTGCAATCCCAGCTCTTGATCTGGAGATGCCAGTGTACCTCGGTGCGTCCAGCCAGAATATGGCTCTGGGAGCTGCCCAGTTGGGGCAGACCAGCATCCCGGTGGGAGGAAAGAACACAAACACGGTTATCGCGGGACATCGGGGTTGGAATGGCGCGGATTACTTTCGGTACATTACCGAGCTGGTGCCGGGAGACCGCATCACGATAACCAACCTATGGGAAACCCTGGAATATGCCGTTGTTGGCACAAGGATTATATCGCCAGATGATGTGGATGCCATTAAAATCCAGCCCGACAAAGATATGATTACGCTCTTTACCTGCCATCCCTATGCGTCAGGAGGGCGGCAGCGTTATCTTGTGTTTTGCGAAAGAATAAAGAACCAAATCAGAAAGGATGATTCAAAATGATCAATCACTACCACTTTGCCGGAGGCGGCTGCAATGAAAATGTTCGTACCATGGGTTTTCCCGTGCTGATTGTAAACATCGAGGCAGCCGTTCCCTCTGTGCCCCAGAAACAGAAGGAGACTACCGATTTGACCAACAAAGAAAAGAACAGAGCCTCAGTATACTGCCTGTGTCCCCGGTGCCGAGCCATGTTCTTCAGTGCCAAGAAGTTCTATATCACACGGGTTGACCCTTATCAGGTCGAAAAAGATGACTGCACATTCTGCCAGACCGGTGCCGGATTCGACTACCGCGTTGTTCCCAGAAACCCCCGCGGCAACCGCAATGGAGGTTCCCATGACTGAGAAGAGAATGGCAGGAGAGTATGAGATTGTTCAGGCAATTTCCGTCGGCCCTACGGAAATTGTTCTGGGGTATTCTCCTCAGAATGAAGATCTTCCCTACATGACCGCGTTCTGCACCCAAAACGAATTGTTCACTGCATACCAGCACTGCATTGCAGATGACAGCTATCCCCATATTCTGGGCATTTTCTCTGAGCGCATGACAGACGCCGTAAAAGAGCTGGAACGCCAGCTATCCGCTGAGAACACAGCAGCGGTAGACAACAGACCCTATAGCCAGCAGAAATGCCTGAGTACGGAGCAAATCAGCCTGGTATCTCATGCTGACGACCTTCATCAGAAGGTGGTTATCATTAAGCCGGATGTTCTGAAGCCGGAATACCAGCTTGCCACCAGGCAGCTTTATCTATGTACCGGAGGATTTGGGGCTTCCCCGAACAGCAGAGGATCTGCCTGCTTCTGCACCAATCTATTTACCGGGAAGCATAGCCGTTTTGAACGAAGCGACATTCTTGCCACGCTTGAAGCTGATGCAGTACCCAAGTGGGCACAGGAGAAGCTCCGCGAGGCACTTCAATCTCAGCAAAAGAAAGACAAATCAAAGGAGGCGGCACGATAATGGATTTCTCGATCAGAACTGCAACCCCGGCAGAGCAGATGTATGCCTACAGCCAAAGCAGTCAGATAGAAGGTCAAACCGGCTGCATTGGTCATCTCCGAGCTGACTTCGATTCGGATGGAAACAGCTTTTATTCCTCCTGGGCCGACCACAACGCAAGCCTGAAGGATCAGGCGTTCAAGGATGAATTCGATCATCTAATAAACACGCTGCGTGGTTTGGAAGCTCCCGATGCTTCACAGACCCAACACGAGGCAATTCTTAGAGACAGAGCAGTGCTCACTTCGTACTGCTATCGGCACCCGGACAGCAAGAAACCAGGTTTCTACGGCAGAGAGCTGACTCTCAGAGCCGATACGCAGAAACACGCTTACATTCTCCGCCTCAATCCTAAAAAAGGCGATTACAATCTGTACTGCTACTGCTATCGCAAAGACTGGTTTGACCGGCACCTGAATAACGCGGAGAAGGGAATCCGCTTTATTGACCCGAACTACAAAGAGCTTTTTCGGATCGAAGATGGTGACAAGGTTCGATATTCCACAAGGAGCGGAGAAACCCGGCAAATGACTTGCCGCTACATTGACGATTATCATTTTGAAGCAAACAGCTATCGGGGAAACAATCTCTACCACATCTGCGAGTTTGCAGAACTGTACCAGAATCATGGCTGTCACGGCATCATTCCGCTGCGGAAGTCGCTCCCGGAGAGCTGTTTCAGTACGCTGGGGGCTACCGGGGAGCTGATTGTCATCACCAAGGGCGAAAAAGGTTACTCGCCCACGGATGTATACCCGCAGAACACTTCCCCAAAAGAAGGTGCAGCTGCTCTGAATGCTGCCAATGGCGTGACCAAAGCGCAGGAAGCGGCAATGGTGGCTGGTTCCATGTTCGGCTGGGATACGCCTGCTGCAAACCCCAAGAATTACGATGCCCTCGGGCAGCCAATCAAAAACCAACGGCGTTCCCACGCTGCGGAACGATAGAAAGGAAGCACAATGGATACCACGCCTCAGAAGTATCACCGTGGTGATATTTACTACGCAAATCTCGAACCGCATCTGGGCTGTGAACAGGGCGGCATTCGCCCGGTTTTGGTGGTGCAGAACGATGTTGGAAATCGCCATTCCAAAACGCTTATTGTATCGGCTCTGACGAGCAGGACCGCCACCAAAGCAAAACTGCCCACTCATGTGTTCTTAGACCACATCCCAGGAATGTACGCCAGAATCCCATCTCTCGTCCTGCTGGAGCAGATTCACACACTCGACAAATCCCGCTTATTGGGCTATATCGGCTCGCTCTCCGATTCCCAAATGAAACAGGTCAACACCGCACTGAAATGCAGTCTTGAATTATGACAAACCAGCTGGGCAGAAGCTACCTGCCCGGCTTTTTACATAGATGAAAAGGAGGCTACTGCATTGAACAAGATAACGATTATCAGAGCATACTCCAATAACAAGATGCTCATAATAGTATAGCAATGGAAATCTCGTTTCAGAAAGGATAGTCTATGATTGCAGATGAAATTAAATTCGGCTCCTCAATAGTTCGAATTCATGATGAGTTTTGCAGCAGCCCGTCTCAAGAGTGTATTTCGCACTTGAATCAGATTGTGTCCAACTCCTACAAGAGGAGAAGCATGGTGGCTGAAGCTGTGTCCAATACAAAAGTAGAATCATTGCAACAGTAATTATTGCAGAATTAACCCATTATTTGGCATTTGCCATACCATTGACGATATGGAAATGCACATATATAATTAATCCAGAAAGGAGGCCATGTATGGAGCAATATGTAAAATACCTTCGTAAGTCACGATTCGACCGGGATTATGCAGAACTCAGTGTAGAGGAAACATTGAAGCGCCATGAGGCAATTCTGGACAAGATTGTACAGGACAGAGGTTATTACGTTGCTAAAACATACTATGAGGTCGTTTCTGGTGAATCAATCGCTGCTCGTCCGGAAATTCAAAAAATGCTTGAAGAAGTAAGCGCTGGCATCTATGCCGGTGTTCTGGTTGTCGACTTAGAGCGTCTCGCCAGAGGCAATGGCGCTGACCAAGCTTACATCAGTCAGGTTTTTCAGTTTTCTTCCACAAAGATTATCACCCCATCAAAAATCTACGACCCAACAAATGAGTTTGACGAAGAGTACTTTGAGTTTGGCTTGTTTATGAGCCGCAGAGAATATAAGACAATCAATCGCAGACTGGTACGAGGTCGTGACAGTAGCGCGTCCGAAGGAAAGTGGATAAGCAGCATTGCCCCTTACGGTTACACCAAAGTTAAAATCCCCCACGAAAAGGGATTTACTTTGGAACCACATCCAGACGAAGCACCTTATGTTCAAAAGATCTTTGAGATGTATCTGGCACAGCAGGGAACCAAATTGATCTGCAATTATCTGAACGATAATGATGTTCCAACCAGACACGGTGACATTTGGAACCCGGCTACAATTCAGAATATGATTACAAATCCTGTCTACATGGGCAAGATCAGAAGAGGATGGAGCAAACAGTTAAAAAGTATTGAGAATGGAACTGTAAAGCGGCGTATCAAACGCTCTAATGAATATGGAAGCTATCCTGTTTTTGACGGTTTGCATCCAGCACTTATAAGTGAAGAAGATTTTCTGAAAGCACAGGAGATCAGAGCGGAACGAAAACCAGCAAGTAAGGTTCGGGACGATTTTGAACTGAGTAATCCTTTTGCCGGACTTCTTTTCTGTGCTACTTGCGGCAAAACCGTAGGGAGAACCACGATGTCTGCTAAACAAAACAAAGCAGCTCGGCTCCGGTGTACCAACCACAGAAACTGCCATAACGGAAGCTCATACTTTGATGTTGTTGAAAAGCAAATCATCGATGCCCTCAGAGAGTGGCACAAAGGCTATAAGGTCAAGATCGAAACAGTTGGATATGCCGACGATATTAAGACCGCGAAAAAGCAGCTGAGCCATTTAGATCAAGACTATAAGAAGGTGTCAACACAGTTGGACAATGCCTTTGATCTTGTTGAGCAAGGTGTTTATACCTTGGAGATGTTCCAGAGCAGACGCTTGAAGTTAACTTCTCAGCTCGATGAAATCGATGAGCGGAGAAAAGAACGGCAAGAGTATATCGATCGTCTGGAAGCCAGCCAGAATCAGAAAGCAAATCTCATCCCGCAGACAGAAGAATTACTTGCCAGCTATGACCACATGACCAATACAGAACGCAACGAACTGCTAAAAGTCATTCTTGAAAAGATTGACTACTATAAGGGAGCCGATGGTGAAATCGTGATTGACCTGTATCCTCGGCTTCCAAAAATTTAGCGGTTCTGTGGGTATCATCAATACACACATGTTCTGGTCAATGACCCCACGGCGGGATACGGCATCTATATTCAAAATATGCTTGACGCGGCGGCGTAAGGAGGAAAATATGGACAATTACAACAGTCTTCCCATTGGCTTTGGCATGGCGCTGGCCATGAATCCCCCGGCCTTCAATGCCTACTCCAACCTGACGGAGGAGGAAAAGGATGCATTGATCCAGCGGGCACACAACGCCAGCTCCCAGGAGGAGATGCACGACATCGTGGCGAAGCTCTGCCGGTAAAAAATGCCCGGGAAGGTAACTTCCCGGGCAAACGATGATTCATTTCTCCTGAAAATGATCCTTTATCATCTTGAAAACGTTGGGAGCCAGTGCGAAGACCGCGATCAGGTTGGGCACGATCATGAAGCCGTTGAAGGTGTCGGACACGTCCCACACAAGCCCCAGATTCACCGTAGCACCCACAATGGCAATCAGGGCGTAGGCCACGTTGAAGGGCAGGATGATTTTGCTGCCGAAGAGGAACTCTGCGCACCGGGCGCCGTACAGTCCCCAGCCGATGATGGTGGAGAAGGCAAAGCAGCACATGGCTACGGCGGTGAAGATGGACACCCAGCTGCCGTAGACCGCGGTAAAGCCGGAGATGGTCAGCTCCGCGCCGGCGGCCTGGCCGTAGGGGACAGACCCGCCGCGGAGCAGGATCACGAGGGCGGTCATGGTGCAGATGACGATGGTGTCCATGAACACCTCGAAGATACCAAACATACCCTGTTTGATGGGCTCCCGGGTGTCGGCGCAGGCGTGGGCGATGGAGCCGGTGCCAAGGCCGGCCTCGTTGGAGAAGATACCCCGGGACACACCCTTCTTCATGCTCATAAAGAAGCTGCCCACGATGCCGCCGGTGACGGCGGAGGGCTTGAAAGCGCCCTCAAAAATGGCGGCGAACACGGCGGGGACGGCATCCACGTTGATGGCGATGATCCCCAACGCCAGTAGGACATACAGCAGGGCCATGAGGGGTACTAATTTTTCGCTGACCCTGCCGATGCGCTTGATGCCGCCGATGAGGATGAGGCCCACCACGATGCAGATAAGGATGCCGATGATCAGGTTGCAGGTGGGCAGACTGTCGGCGGGCAGAACGTTAAAGTTCAGCAGCGCCGCGTCGATGGCTGCGGTAATGGTGTTGACCTGGGTGGCGTTGCCGGTGCCGAACACGGCGCACACGCCGAAGAAGGCGTAGGCGTAGGCCAGAATCATCCATTTTCCGCCCAGGCCGTTTTTGATGTAGTACATGGGGCCGCCCACCAGCTCGCCCCGGTCATTGCGCTCCCGGAAGTGAACCGCCAGGGTCACCTCAAAAAATTTGGTGCACATACCCAGCAGTGCGGAAATCCACATCCAGAACACCGCACCGGGGCCGCCGATGGCGATGGCTCCTGCCACACCCGCAATGTTGCCGGTGCCCACGGTGGCGGCAAGGGCAGTGCATACCGCCTGGAAGGGGGTGATGGCACCGTCGCTGGCTTCCTTTTTCTTAAACATCCGCCCGATTGTGCAGCGCAGGGCGTAGGGGAACTTGCGAATCTGAATGAAGCCGGTCTTGAAACTTAAGTAGAGGCCCACGCCGATGATGCACACCATGGCGGGCAGGCCCCAGATAAAGGCGTTCAGAATTCCGTTGACTTGGGTGATGATTTCCAAAGAATTTCCTCCTCAAATTGATATCAAAAACATGGCATAACTATACACGATTGAAAGACAATTGTCAATTCCCGGGAGAATTTCGGTTGCTTTCGGCTGTCAGATATGGTAGTATGGACAATACAGGGCGAAAAAAGTCTTCCCCTTTGGGGAAGGTGTCACGGCGGAGCCGTGACGGATGGGGTGCGGCAGCAGCCTGCGCTTTGTTCGGGCGTTCAGCGAAATCGTGACTGCGTACAGCCTAATCCGACCTCGCTGGCGCTCGGCCACCTTCCCCGAAGGGGAAGGCTTTTTCGTTGCCAAGTCGGAAAACATAGAAAGAAAGGTCGCTGGGGCACATGGAAGAAAACAAGGAAACTCTGGAGCTATTGCGGAAAATCGAGAAAAACAGCAGGATGCAAACCTACGCGGGGTATGCCCGCACCGTGCTGGTGCTGGTGTGCGCGGTGTGTATCGTGGTGCTCACCTGCGCGGTGATGCAGCTGATGCCCCAGATCAATGCCATTCTGGGACAGGCCCAGGGCGCGGTGAATCAGGTGGGGACAGTTCTCGACTATCTGGAACAGACCTCCTATCAGCTGTCTCAGGTGGATTTGCAGGGCATGGTATCCAATGTGGACGGCCTCGTGACCACCGGACAGCAGAGCATGGAAACCACCATGGAGAAGCTGAACAGCATTGACTTTGACGCGCTGAACAAGGCCATTCAGGACTTGTCGGCAGTCACCCAGTCTCTGGCGAATGTAACCAGAATCTTCGGAAGATAAGAAACCGGGAGGGGTGCGGCCCCTCCCGGTTTTGCTGGATCAGAGATCCAGCTTCAGGTCGTTTTCCTTGATCCAGCCCTTTTTGCGCAGAACCTGGCAGAACACCCAGCTGAGCACCGCGGGCAGCACGAAGCAGATGAGCACCATTCCGGCCCAGTCCATGCCGGTGATGGCCGCCTTGGCACCGTTTGCCACATCATTGACCCAGCCGGTGTACACGCCGATCTGACCCACGAAGCCGCAGGTGCCCATGCCGGAGGACACGGCGGCGCCGTTCATTTCCAGCTTAAACAGGCAGGTGGCCAGGGGCCCTGTGATGGCGGAAGCCAGCGTGGGAGGGATCCAGATTTTGGGGTTCTTCACAATGTTGGGCATTTGCAGCATGCTGGTGCCCACGCCCTGAGCAACCAGACCGCCCCAGCGGTTTTCCTTGAAGCTCATGACGGCGAAGCCCACCATCTGGGCGCAGCAGCCGGCAACCGCCGCGCCGCCGGCAAGACCCGTCAGGCTCAGGGCCGCGCAGATGGCGGCGGAGGAGATGGGCAGGGTCAGGGCAACGCCGATGACCACGGATACCAGAATGCCCATCCAGAAGGGCTGCAGGACGGTGGCCCAGCGGACAAAGGTGCCCACGGAAGCAGCTGCCGCGCCGATGGGGGCGGCTATCAGATCGGCAACCAGAATGCCCGCCAACACCGTGACGATGGGGGTCACCAGAATCTCGATTTACGTCTCCATGAACACCAGCTTGCCACACACGGCAGCCAC
>CAMGCA010000074.1 GCA_946011705.1 uncultured Clostridia bacterium
TTTCCTCCAAAGAGGGCTCTTCCAAAAGCACATCGTCCAAATGCAGCAGGTGAAGTTTATCAATGATTGCTGTGATATTGCCGTTATACATAAAGGAAACAGAGGTCTTGTCCGGGGTCTCAGAGAAATTCGCAATACCAGGCAGCTCCCAGAAATCACTGGAAATCGGTGTTTTGGTGGTAAGGCTGACCTTTTTATAACCGCTTTCCCGTAGCTCTCTGATAGACTGGATGCTCATGAGCTTACCCTCTTTTAAGATTGCCACCCGGTCACACAGCTTCTGTACCTCGCTGAGTACATGGGAGGAGAAGAAAATTGTGGTGCCCCGGTTGTTCTCCTCCTTCAGAATATCATAGAATGCCTGCTGGATCAGCGGGTCTAAGCCGCTGGTAGGTTCATCCATAATCAGCAGCTTAGGGGAAGTCATAATGGCAGACACGATGCCCACCTTTTTCTTGTTGCCCAGAGACAGGTCTGCAATCTTCCGGGACAAATCCAAATTGAGCCGTTCGGAAAGCTCATACATTTTCGTTTCACAGTTCATGGCGTACAGGTCGGCGGTGTATTGCAGTAGTTCCCGCACCTTCATGTTTTCATAATAGCTGTTCTCGCTGGGGAGGTAGCCCACATCTCTGGCAATGACACTTGCCTGACTCTGGCAGTCTAAACCGAAAATAGAAGCGTTGCCACCGCTGGGACGGATCAGACCCATCAGAGTGCGGATGGTGGTGGACTTACCCGCACCGTTTGGGCCAATGAAGCCAAAGAACTCGCCCTGATTAACTGTGAGATTGAGGTTGCTGATACCTCTGTGTTTCCCATAGTGCTTGGTCAGTTGGTTCAAGACAATAGCGTATTCACTCATTTTAAATATTCCTCCTTATAGAAATTGTTTTTTAGAATTGAAATGGTTTTTTCAAATTCATTCATAACTGTTTCAAAATCAAAAACGGCTGCGTTACGATAACGGGCTGCATACCCCTCCGCCATCACTAAAAGCATATTGTAAACAGGTTGAGCATCTTCGGGATTTTTGAACTTTAAGGAATCATCCTCTCGTAAAACCATTTCATTTCTGAAATTCCCTGCTTCCATCTTTAATGAAGCAAGTAGGTCATTGACTTCAGGAGAAGCCTCTTCCCAAACACTTGCCATAAATTGAGTAATAAACGGGTGTGTTTTCATTGCAGCCATTTTCATCTTGCTGGAAACCAGAATGCGGTTAAACAGATCGGTTTCTGAATCAAGTATCGTTTGGTCAAACGAAGGCATAATGATTTTCATACAATATTCCAACAGGTAGGTATACAGTTGTTTTTTGCTGCCAAAGTACTGAAATACGGATGCCTTTGAAATATGCGCCGTTACAGCAATATCGTTGACAGAAGCCTTATCATATCCAAACTTACCAAAGCACTGGAGTGCCGCATTGATGATGGTAATTTGCTTTTCCTCGCTTAGTGCAAAAAATTTGTCCATTTAATTTCTCCTTTCAAGTGACCGATTCGGTTATTCACAGTATAGCACCGATAACCGATTCGGTCAAGTGATTAGAAATCTAATTCTATGCCAACATCCACTACAAAAAAACGCCTGTACGAGCATTTCTCATGCCCGCACAGGCGGCTTGCTTTATCTTTGGCAATCAATCCAAAGGTTTATATTCTGTTACAGTTTTCAAGTAGGTTTCCGTATCGCCGTTGAGGATCAAATCCGCATAGGCTGCCGGATCGTTGTAAATCAGCCAGTCCAGTTCTGACCGCTGATACATATTGTCGGCAACCTCGTTCTCCACGGCGGTGCAGTCTATAGAAATCATACTGCCGTCTGCATATTTCAGCTCGACACAAGCGGTGTCCATATTGAACTCACAAGAAATCACCTTATCCATAAGAACCTCCAAAATACGGGATTAAATCATCCCAAAATATTTCATTGCTTCTCGGATTGCGTTCTCTTTCTCGGACGGACACTGGGGCTGTCTGGAATCCTCCGCTTTCGGCAGATTGTAGTTCTTTCCGACCTCCAACCCGCACTTTCTTTTGATTTGAGAGATATACAGGTTAGATACCTTTAGTCCGCTATGCTCCAACACATAGTCTTTAATCTGCGTGTAGGTTGCCTTATCTTGAAAATCAGACATATCCATATCTTCCAAAGAGAACTCAACCCGAACCTTTTTCGAGTCGATCTCACCCTTGGAAAGCAAGACAACCGTTTCCACATGGCTGCATCTTGGGAACAGGTCCGCGGCGGTGGCGGATTGGAGGGTATAGCCCCGCTGCTTGAGCAATGCCACGTCCCGGGCCAGGGTCGCCGGGTCGCAGGAGACGTAGACGATGCGCCGGGGAGCCATGCGGGATAGGGCCTCAATGGTGTCGGCGTTCAGGCCTTTCCGGGGCGGGTCAACCACCACCACGTCCGGGCGGACGCCGTTTCTTTCCAGCTCCAGCGCCGCCTGTCCCGCGTCGCCGCAGAAGAATTCCGCGTTGTCGATGCCGTTGCGCCGGGCGTTGTCCCGGGCATCCTCCACGGCCTGGGGGATGACCTCCACGCCGATGACCTTCCCCGCGGCGGAGGCCATGGCCAGGGTGATGGTGCCTACGCCGCAGTACAGGTCCAGAACCGTGTCGTTTTTCGTGATGCCCGCCTGTTCGATGGCGGTTTCATAGAGCCGCTGGGCCTGATGGTGGTTCACCTGATAGAACGAGCGGGGGGACAGCCGGAAATTCAGGCCGCAGAGGGTATCCTCGATATAGCCAGGGCCGTAAAGGGTAATAAATTCATCCCCCAGCACGGCGTTGCCCTTTTTCGTGTTCACGCTGAGAACCAATGTGGTAAAACCGGGGATTCTCTTCAGACGCGCCAAAAGCGCATCGACCTTCGGCAGCTTCTCCCCGTTGCACACGAGACACACCAGAATCTGCCCGCTTACCGCCCCCCGGCGGACGTAAATGTGCCGCAGAAGGCCCTTGTGGGTGGCTTCATCGTAGACAGATACCCGGAATTGGTTGACATAATCCATGACCGCATCCTTGACGGTGTCGGTTTCCTCCGGCAGAATCAGGCACCGCTGATTTTCTACCACATCGTGGGTGCCCGCCCGGAAAAAGCCTGCGTAAGCCCGGCCTTTTTTCGCGGCAACCGGATACTGAGCCTTATTTCGATAACCACGGCAGTCCGGGGCGGCAAGGATGGGCACTTCCGTAAGGGCTTCGCCCCCCAGCCGGTTCAGACAGGTCTTTACCCGCTCTGCTTTCAGCCGGGTTTCCTCTTCGTAGTCCATGTGCCAGAAATCGCAGCCGCCGCAGAGTTTGGCCACGGGGCACGCCCGGTTACAGCGGTGGGGGGATTTTTCCAGAATCTCTACGATTTTACCAGAGGCCCAGGTTTTCTGGGCTTTTTCAATGCGCAGGCGCACCCGCTCCCCGGCGATGGCGTTGGGCAGGAACACGGCGCAGCCTTCCACATGGGCCACGCCCTGGCCCTCGGCGGTGTAGTCGGTGACGACGGCTTCGTAGACTTGGTTCTTGACCAGCATTACAGCTTTGCCTCCATGTGGATGTTCCGCGGCTTTAAGCCCCGGCTTTCGTAGAACGCCATGGCGCTGTCATTGCCGCACCAGACGTTCAGGGTCAGGCTGTCGCAGCCGATTTCCCTGGCGTACTTCACCGCATAATCATACAGGGAGGAACCGACGTGCTTTCCCCGGATGTTTTCGTCCACGCACAGGTCGTCAATGTACAGGCTTTTCTGATCCATGAGCGCCGGGTTGTCCTTGGTGATTTCGATGACGCAGAAGCAGTAGCCCAGCAGCTTATCCCCTTCCACAGCGGCGAAAATGGGCCGATCCGGGTCTTTCAGCAGTTCCTCCAGCGCTTTTTCATCATATTTCTGCGCCCCGGAGCGGAACAGGTCGGGGCGGATGCGGTGGTGAACTTCTCCCACCTGAAGCAGTAGATCAATCATACCGGGAATGTCCCGGGCAGTGGCTTTGCGGATTTCCATAGTATTCTCCTTCCAAAGCCTTGCCCTTTGGGGAAGGCTTGTTGCTCATAATGTTGTAGTCTACCACAAAACCAACGAAAGGTAAAGCCGGGGGTTGAGAAAAAACCTGAAAACTGATATGATACGGGCAAAGGATGTGATTTTCATGGATTATTCCAACTGTGAGCTGTGCCCCCGGGTCTGCGGCGTGAACCGGACTGCCGGGGAGAGGGGCTTCTGCGGCTGCCCGGATACCGCCCTTGTGGCGAAAGCCATGCTCCACAAATGGGAGGAGCCTGCCCTGGCGGGGGGCGGCGGCAGCGGCGCGGTATTTTTCGGCGGCTGCACCCTGGGCTGCAAGTATTGCCAGAACGCCGCTATCAGCGGCGGGCCGGTGGGAGTTCCCACGGACAGCGCCGGGCTGCGGAGGATTTTTGAAGATTTGATTGCACAGGGCGCGGAAAACATCGACCTTGTGACCCCCACCCAGTACCTTCCCACCATTGCGCCCGCCCTCAACCCAAAGCTGCCGGTGCCGGTGGTGTACAACTGCGGGGGCTACGAACGGGCGGAGACCATCCGGGCGCTGGAGGGGAAAATCGACATTTATCTGCCGGACCTCAAATACTGTGATGAATCCCTTGCCGCGGAGCTGTCCGGGGCGGCGGATTATTTTTCTGCGGCGGCGGATGCCATTCGGGAGATGGTTCGCCAGACGGGAAGCCCCCAATGGAAGGGCGAAAAAATGACCCGTGGCACCATCATCCGGCACCTGATCCTGCCGGGGCAGGTGGAGAATTCTCTGCGGGTTCTGGATTGGATTGGGGAGAATTTTGCCCCCGGAGAGGTTCTGGTGAGCCTTATGCGGCAGTACACCCCCATGGGCGGCCTGCCGGCCCCCTATGACCGGCGGGTCACGGAGGAGGAATATGAGGCGGTGCTCAGCTGGATGTACTTAAACCGCCTGGAGGGCTTTACCCAGGAAGCGGCAGCGGCGGACACCGGATTCATCCCGGACTTCTGAGGCCCCCCGAGTTTTTACCATTTTCACTAAAATTTGACAGTCCGTTCACAGTTTCTTGAAATCCATTGACTAGACTGATGCCGTAAAAAGAGAATGGAGGTATCAGCGCCATGGAACAGGAAAGCGGAAAAAATACGTCCGAGCTGGAAGGGCTGGGACAGGAGGCCCTGGCGGCGTCAGAGCGGCTGCGGCAGAGCATTCAGGAGATTTACACGGAGATTCCCGAGAGGGAAAATTTGGAGGATTTTGAAAAAATGGCGGAGGAACTGAGGAAAACCGCCGGAAAATTCGCCAAAGTCGGTACGGAAATCTTCATGGTCAGCGACGAGCTGAGCACCCGCTGCCGGGACACCCGTCAGCAGCGCCGCAAGCACAAACTGATCGCGGCGGCTCCCGCCAACGGCACCATCGATCTGGAGGAACGGGGAGGAGATCACTTTGCCCGGGGCTTGGGACTGTACAAGCTGCTTCTGATTCTATTTATCGGCAGCTTTGCCGGGGTGGTGGTGGAGCTCATGTGGTGCCTGATCCGCAACGGCTATCTGGAGAGCCGTTCCGGACTGGTCTACGGCCCTTTCAACCTGCTCTATGGTGCGGGCGCGGTGGCCCTGACGGTGTGTCTGTATCGGTTCCGCAACCGCAGCGGCTGGATTTCCTTCCTGGGCGGAATGCTGGTGGGCACGGTGGTGGAGTATCTGTGCTCCTGGGGGCAGGAGCTGCTGTTCGGCTCCCGGTCCTGGGATTACAGCGCCATGCCCTTCAACCTGAACGGCCGGGTATGTCTGCTGTACAGCGTGTTCTGGGGGGTGCTGGGGGTGTTCTGGATCAAGGATCTGTACCCCAGAATGGCCCAGCTGATATTAAAAATTCCCAATAAAATCGGTAAAATTCTCACCGTAGCGGTGACGGTATTTCTGATCTTCAACGGCATTGTGTCCCTGCTGGCGGTGAACCGCTGGTCGGAACGGGTAGCGGGTCAGGCCCCCTCCAATTCACTGGAGGTGCTTTTGGATGAGCGCTTCCCCGACGAACGGATGGAATCGGTGTACGCGAATATGGATTTTTAGAGGGCTGTCCCGGAAAAGAATTCCCGCGCGAATAAAAAGCTGTCATCACGAACCAGCGGATTGCTCCCGGTTCGCGATGACAGTTCTTTCTTTTCTGTTCGTCTTCCTTATTTTTCCTCCGGGAAGGCGTACTGGGCCTTGTACCGGGCGAAGCGCTCGGCAAAGGCGGCGCTTTCCTGAAGTTCGCCGGATTTGAGGGAATTCAAGTATTCGTGGGCTTCCAGCTTGCCCTCGGCCACCTGCATAATTTCCACGGCCACATTGGAGCAGTGGTCGGCGGATCGCTCGAAGGCGGTCAGCAGGTCTTCCAGCACGAAGCCGTACTCCACGCTGCACAGTCCGTCCCGCAGACGGCGGATGTGCCGGGACTTGACCTCCCGCACCAGCGCGTCCACCACCTGCTCCTGAGGCTCAATTTTCATGGCCAGATTTCTGTCGAAGCCACGGTAGGCATCCACCGTGCGGCTGAGAATGTCGGATACCGCCCGTTCCAGCACATCCAGCTCCGCCTGGGCCTGCCGGGAGAAGTGAATCTTCTTTTCTTCCATTTCCAGAGCCGCCCGGCCCACGGCAACCGCGTGGTCGGCGACGCGCTCGATGTCGGAGACGGTGTAGAGCAAGGTGTTGAGAATCCGGTTGTCCGCAACGGTCAGCTGGATGCCGGACAGCTTCACCAGATAGGTGCCCAGGGCATCCTCGTAGCGGTCGGTGCTGTCCTCCAAAGCCAGTACCTGCTCCATGGTTTTGCTGTCAAATTCCCGGGTCAGGTCCATGGCCAGATTCATGGCCTGGTTGGCATCCTCCGCCATGCGGACGGCAATTTCATGGGCCCGCTGGATGGCCACGGCGGGAGTGCCCAGCAGACGCTCGTCCAGCAGCTCCGTCTTTTCCGCCTGTTTATCATCCGGCACGGACAGGGTGGCAAGCTTCACCAGCACCTTGTTCAGCGGCAGCAACAGCGCCGTGGCGGCAAGATTGAAGGCGGTGTGGATAACGGCGATATTCATCTCATTGCAGGCTTCGGTCAGGAACTTCCAGGGGAAAAACAGCCCGATGCCGTAGAACAGCACCACAAAGATCAGGGTGCCCATGATGTTGAAGTACAGATGCACCATGGCGGTGCGGCGGGCGTTTTTGTTGGCGCCGATGGATCCCATCATGGCGGTGACGCAGGTGCCGATGTTCTGGCCCAGAATCACGGGGATGGCGCAGCCGAAGTTTACCGCTCCGGTGGAGCACATACTCTGCAAAATGCCCACGGAGGCAGAGGAGGACTGGATGATGGCGGTCAGCGCGGCGCCCACCAGAATGCCGATGATGGGGTTACTGAAGGACACCATCAGCTGGGCAAACCATGTCTCGTCCTTGAGGAACTTCATGGAACCGCTCATCAGTTCCATGCCGGTCATCAGCGCCATAAAGCCCAGCAGAATGGCGCCGATATTCTTGCTTTTTTCGGATTTCAGGAACATATAGAGGATAATGCCGATGGTGCCGAGGAGGGGCGCCAGGGTGGAGGGCTTCAGAACCTGCACGATAAAGCTGTCCCCCTCCAGACCGCTTAAGGACAGAATCCAGGCGGTGACAGTGGTGCCCACGTTGCTGCCCATGATAACGCCCACGGCCTGGTTTAAGGTCATGATGCCGGAGTTGACGAAGCCCACTACCATGACGGTGGTTGCCGAGGAGGACTGGATCACGTCGGTGACGGCCAGGCCCAGCAGGAAGCCCCGGGGCACGCTGGAGCTCATTTTGGCGAGGATGGTTTGCAGCTTGCCGCCGGCGGTGCGCTCCAGCGCCGAGCCCATGGTGTCCATGCCGAACAGGAACAGGGCAAGCCCACCCAACAGGGAAACCAGCTTTAGAATATAGACTGTCATAGAATACGCTCCTTATCAGGAATTATCAGGAAACGGCTAACTCTGTGACAATCATAATGCCAGCCCTTTGTAAAATCCATGGAATCTATGCAAAACCTGTGTAAAATTTATGTAAAATCCTGTGATATGGGCACGAAAGGAAAGCCCTGCCGGAAAGCTCCGGCAGGGCCATGTCAAAGTTCCTTAAAA
>CAMGCA010000075.1 GCA_946011705.1 uncultured Clostridia bacterium
GGCTCAGGTGCTGCGCTGCCATCCCTGCTACTGCGGTGTCATCGGCAGCCGCCACAAGGCCGCCGGTGTGCGCAAAGTCCTCAGCGAAGAGTACGGCCTGACGGAGGAGGAGCTGAATCAGGTCACCACCCCCATCGGCATCTCCATTCAGGCGGAGACCCCGGCAGAGATTGCCATTTCCATCGCCGCCCAGATGATCCAGCACCGGGCAAGCCGGAATCATCCGTAACGGCATGGCGGCGAGTCGCCGCTGACAATGCGTCACAAACCTAGGCAATCAACTTGCATCCTTTGGGCCCCTCGACCATAAGCTGTCACGAAAATTGGAATTTGCCGGGCAAATGCCTTCCCCTTTGGGGAGGGCTTCGTTCGCAAAAGGAACATAGACATCGTGAATGAATGAAACATGGCGTATTTTTCCCTATTTTTTAGAAAATAACATTTGACAAATGAGAACAAAGCCTATATAATATCTAGGCATGATTATGAGAAGGGGGAAAAGTATGCTGTTAGGGCTTTCGAAAATTATTGACTGTCCCGGCGCGTCTATCCCATTCTCCGTCAGCGTTGATCTGAGTGATCTTTGTTACGGCGTCAGCTACCCCGTGACGGAGCCGGTTATGGCTTCCGGCACGGTGCGCAACACCGCTGGCGTGCTGATGATGAAAGGTGATCTCACCACCACCATCCACGGCACCTGCGACCGCTGCGCCAGTTCCTTTGACCGGGAAATCCATTTCCCCATCAACGTGGTGCTGGTGACGGAGCTGGCAGACGAAGAGAACGAAGACGAATGGGTATTCCCTCTGGAGGGAGACAGCGCCGATCTGGATGACATTGTGCGGACAGTCTTTGTCCTGAATCTGGATTCCAAGCTGCTGTGCAAGGAGGACTGCAAGGGGCTTTGCCACCGATGCGGCAAGAACCTGAACGACGGTCCCTGCAATTGCCAGAAGGAGCTCGATCCCCGATTTGCTGCTTTGAAGCAGCTTCTTGAGAAGTAATCAAATTATGCTGTGAAAAGCAGTTTGACCAAGGAGGTGTCACCATGGCTGTCCCTAAGTGTAAAGTGTCCAAGGCCCGCCGCGATAAGCGCCGTGGCTCCAACTGGAAGCTGTCCGCTCCCAGCGTTGCGGTTTGCCCCAAGTGCGGCGAGCCCGTAATGCCCCACAGAGCCTGCAAGGCTTGCGGTACCTACAACGGCCGTCAGGTTCTGGCTGTCGAGGCTGAGTAAGGCACACGGAAATGCAGAGGAAGGCGGTTTCGTCTTCCTCTTTTTCCTTGTGCGGCGAGTCGCCGCGGACAATGCGGGCCGCAGGGCGGCCTGCCAATGCGTTACGAACTCTGGCGGTTGACGCACATCCTTTGGGCCCCTCGACCGGCGGCCAGTGGCCGCTGACAACGCGTTTCGTACGCTGGTGGTCATCGTACATCCTTTGGGTCCCTCGACCAGAAGTGCTCGGTAATGTGGTAAATTCTGCTTTAGCCGATGAAACGAATGTCATTGCGAGGAGCGGAGCGACGTGGCAATCCGTACTCCTTTTCGTACCGGGTACGTTATCGGAACGTGAAAAGGGAAACGGATTGCCACGTCGGGCTTCGCCCTCCTCGCAATGACACCTAAATCAACAATGTTCTTCTTTATTCATCGCCGAAGGCGATACCGCCACTCCAGACTCCTCACTCGAGAAAATTTCCCGTTGCTTTTACTGCCAAACTGTGCCATAATAGATTGACCCCTGAAAGAAAGGAAGTGTTGTCATGGCAAAACCACTGGTAGCCATCGTCGGACGGCCCAATGTGGGAAAATCCATGCTGTTTAATAAGCTCACCGGCCAGCGCACCTCCATTGTGGAGGATACCCCCGGCGTCACCCGGGATCGCATTTACGGCAGCTGCGAATGGTGCGGCCGGAGCTTTTCTCTGGTGGACACCGGCGGCATCGAGCCGGACACCGACAGCGATATGCTGAAATTCATGCGCCGTCAGGCGGAAATCGGCATCGAGCTGGCAGACGCCATCATTATGGTTGCCGACGTCCGCAGCGGTGTCACCGCCGCCGATCAGGACGTTGCCACCATGCTGCGCAAATCCGGTAAGCCCGTGGCGCTGGCTGTCAACAAGTGCGACTCCATCGGGCTGGTAAACGCCGACGCCTTTGAGTTCTACAGCCTTGGCATCGGCGACCTGTTTGAGACCTCCGCTGTCCACGGCCACGGCACCGGCGATTTACTGGACTGGGTGCTGGAAAATATTCCCGAGGATGACGGTGACGAGGAAGAAGACGATGTCATTAAAGTCGCCATCGTGGGCAAGCCCAACGTGGGCAAGTCCAGTCTTCTCAACCGCATTCTCGGCGAGGAGCGGGTCATCGTCTCCAACGTGGCAGGCACCACCCGGGACGCCATCGACTCCTATTTTGAAAACGAAACCGGAAAATACTGCTTCATCGACACCGCCGGTATGCGCCGGAAAAGCAAGGTAGACGACGCCATTGAAAAATACTCCAATATGCGCTCCATCAGCGCCATCGAGCGGGCGGACGTGTGCCTGATTCTCATTGATGCCAACGACGGCGTCACCGAGCAGGACACAAAAATCGCAGGACTGGTGCACGAGGCGGGCAAGGCCGCCATCATCGTGGTCAACAAGTGGGACGCGGTGGAAAACAAGGAGACCAACACCATGCGGGACATGGAAGCCAAGGTCCGGCAGGGCTTAAGCTATATGCTCTACGCCCCGGTGCTGTTTCTCTCCGCCCTCACCGGCGCAAGAGTAGACAGGCTGTTCCAGATGATTCAGGATGTCTGCGCCCAGACCACCATGCGCGTCACCCCCGGCGCGCTGAACAGCCTCCTGGCGGACGCTACCGCGAGAGTGCAGCCCCCTACGGACAAGGGCCGCCGCCTGAAAATCTACTATATGACCCAGGCCAGCTCCAAGCCGCCCCACTTCGTCATTTTCTGCAATGACGCGCGGCTGTTCCACTTCTCCTACCAGCGGTATCTGGAGAATCAGATCCGGGAGGTCTTTGGCCTGCAGGGTACCCCCATACGCATTACCATCCGTCAGAAAGGCGACAAGGAGGAGCAGTAAATGGTACTTCCCATTCTCATTACCGCCGTGGTTGCATATTTTCTGGGCAACTTCAACGGCGCGATTATCGTCAGCAAGCTGATTGCCAACGAGGACGTGCGCACCAAGGGCAGCGGCAACGCGGGACTGACCAACTTTACCCGGAACTACGGCGCCCGGGCGTCCATATTTGTCATTTTGATTGACGTGGGCAAGGCCGTGGCAGCCTGCCTGCTGGGCGGTCTTCTGCTGAAGGGCTACGGCCATTACGCTGACGGCGTGGCCCTTGGCGGCCTGTTTGTGATTCTGGGCCATGACTTTCCTGTGCTGCTGGGCTTCCGGGGCGGCAAGGGCATCCTGAGCGGCGTCACCGATGCCCTGAAGAAGGACTGGCGCATCGGCCTGTTCGTCTTCGGTGTTTTCCTGGTTGCCTATGGACTGACGAAGTATGTCTCTCTGGGCAGCATCCTGTCCTCCGGCGCTTTCGGCCCCATCTTCGCCTTTTTCCACTGGGGCGAGGCCGTCTTCCCCATCTGCGTGGGCTTTGGCCTGAGCGCGCTGATTGTGTGGATGCACCGGACCAACATCGTTCGCCTGGTGAAAGGACAGGAGCGCAAAACCAATCTGTTCGGGATGGGTACAAATTCATGAAAGCAGCTGTCATTGGAAGCGGCGCGTGGGGCACGGCTCTGGCGATCCGCCTGTGCAAAAATGGTCACGATGTGGTCATGTGGACCCACAGCAAACATCTGATTCCCGAAATGGAAGCCACGCGCCGAAACCCCAGACTTCCCAACGCCCTACTTCCGGAGGAACTAAAGCTCAGTGGTGATTACGCCTGTGCCGCGGGCGCGAAGCTGGTGGTCATCGCCAGCCCCTCCTTTCCCCTGCGCAGCGTCAGCCGCGGCGTGGCGCCCTACCTGGACGGCGATGCCGTGGTGGTATCCGTCACCAAGGGTCTGGAAGCCGGTACCCACCTGCGCATGAGTGAAGTCATCGCCCAGGAGACCGGCAAGGACGTGGTGGTGCTCTCCGGCCCCAGCCACGCCGAGGAGGTATCCGCCGATCTGCCCACGGGACTGCTGGCAGCCTCCGCCGACCAGAAAAAGGCGGAATTTGTGCAGGACGCCTTCATGTCCGACACCCTGCGGGTCTACACCAGCGCCGACCCCGCCGGCGCGGAGCTGGGCGGTGCGCTGAAAAATGTCATCGCCCTGTGCGCCGGCATCGCCGACGGGCTGGGCTTCGGCGACAATACCAAGGCCATGCTGATGACCCGGGGCCTGACCGAGACCGCCCGTCTGGGCGTTGCCCTGGGCGCGAAGAAGGAGACCTTCACCGGCCTTGCGGGCGTGGGCGACCTGATCGTCACCTGCACCTCCATGCACTCCCGGAACCGCCGGGCGGGCATTCTCATCGGTCAGGGCAAGGACGCCCAGACCGCCATGAAGGAGGTAGGCGCGGTGGTGGAGGGCTACTACGCCGCCAAATCCGCCTACGAGCTGGGCAAGGCCATGGGCATCGACATGCCCATCACCGAGGCAGCCTACAAGGTGCTCTACGAGGGCGCGGACGTAAAGCAGGCCGTGCAGGCCCTTCTGACCCGTCAGCGCAAGGCCGAATCCGAGAACCCCGGCTGGCTGTAAACAAAATAGTCAAAACCCCCGGCTTAGCCGGGGGTTTGATTAAGTCCTATTTGGCAGGCACGATTCGTGCCTGCCATTTTTTCTCGAATCCGAATTGCATCCGCCGCAAAAGTATGATAAAATTGATAAAAAGAGTAAGGGAGGTTCTGTATGTAAATCGGAAATATTGGCGCGGGCAACATTTCCCGGAAGGTGGCTCCAGCGCTGGTGGCGCTGCCGGAGATCGAATGCTACGCGGTTGCCTCCCGGGAGCTAGAAAAAGCGGAGGATTTTGCCCGGGAATTTGGCTTCACCAAAGCCTATGGCAGCTACGAAGCGCTGCTGTCTGACCCGGAAGTGGAGCTGGTCTATGTGGCCACGCCCCATTCCCATCACTTTACCCACATGATGCTCTGTCTGGAGCACGGCAAGAATGTGATCTGCGAAAAGGCCTTCACCATGAACGCCCGGCAGGCAAAGTCTGTCCTCGCCGCGGCAAGGGAGCGGGGGCTGTATGCGGCGGAGGCCATCTGGACCCGGTATATGCCCTCCCGGAAGATGATTCAGGAGCTTCTGGACAGTGACGTCATTGGCAAGCCCAACACCCTGACCGCAAACCTTTCCTATGTCATTGCGGATAAAAAACGGATCTATGACCCGGCTCTGGCCGGCGGCGCGCTGCTGGACATCGGCGTCTACGGTCTGAACTTCGCCCTGATGCACTTCGGAAATGACATTGTGCGGGTGGAATCCAGCGTCGCCAAAATGGACACCGGCGTGGACGGCATGGAAACGATCACCCTCCACTACCGGGACGGGCGCATGGCGGTGCTGACCCACAGCGTCTACTGCCGCTCCGACCGCATGGGCATCATCCACGGCGACAAGGGGTATCTGGTGGTGGAGAACATCAACAATCCCCAGTCCATTCGGGTCTTCGACACCGCGGACCGGCTGCTTGCCCGGTATGACGTGCCGGAGCAGGTCAACGGCTATGAGTACGAATTCCGGGAAGCCGCCCGGTGCATCGGAGAGGGCAAGCTGGAAGCCGACTCCATGCCCCACCGTGACACCGTTGAGGTCATGGAGCTGATGGACAGCCTGCGCGAAAGCTGGGGCGTTGTGTATCCGCAGGAGCAGTAAAAAAGAGGCATTGCGTCCGTACAATTGGGCGCAATGCCTTTTCTTATTCCTCAGAAAGCGTCACCAGCCGGGGGCTGTGTTCCATAGCGGGGAGAATTTTCTCCAGCAAATCCGACATTTTCAGCCGCAGGGAGGAGGTGTTGATGCAGGGATGGCAGCCAAAGTATTCTCCCTTCACCACCTCCGCGTCCATCAGCAGCTCCACTTTGTGGTCGTGGTCGTTCATGAGGCCCAGTACGCTGACAGAGCCGGGGGTAATGTCCAGCAGGGTCTGCATATCCTCGGCGGTGGCGAAGCTCAGGCGGGAGGAGCGGATTTCTTTCGACAGCACGCTGGTCTTAAAATGCTGTTCTCCGGGGAGCATCAGCAGGAAGAACCGGGTCTTCTGGCGGTTGCACAGCAGCAGATTTTTACAGATCACCGCGTTCAGCGTCCGGTCAATTTCCTCGCAGGCCTCCATGGTCATGGCAGGCTCGTGATCAATCCGCTGATAGGTTACACCCAGCCGGTCCAGCAGGTCGTAGCAGCGAATCTCCTTGGGAAGCCGCCCCGCCCAATCGGTAGGGCGGCCGTTTTGCAGTTCCATTCTCTTTTTCTCCTTCATCCTTACAGTTTTTTCATCATCAGAATGCTTTGACGGAAGCTGCCGTCCTTCAGCCGGTACACATCCGGCACCCGGGCCACTTCCACGAAGCCCATCTTTTCGTAGAGCCGCCGGGCACGGTCATTGCCCTCGATGTAGTCCAGCTCCAGATGGTCCAGGCCCCGGTCTTTCGCGATGGCGATGATTTCCTGAAACAGGGCCGTGCCGATGCCCAGGCCCCAGTATTCCTTCTTCAGGCCGATGGCGACGGAAGCCCGATGGCGGGTCTTGATCCGGCTGTTCATGGTCAGCATGGCGTTTCCGGCAAGCACCCCGCCCACAAAGCAGCAGGGCATCACCTGATCTGGGCTGTTCAGAACGTCATCCAGAAACACCGCCTCCCCGGCCTCGGTCATGGTGCATTCCTCCGGATAGCGCAGCAAAAAGTCCGTTTCTCCGGCGGTGGTCTTCATGAAGGCCGCCATTTCGGCGGCATCTGACGGCTGGGCGCCGCGGATGACCGCTTCCCTACCGTCCTTGAGTCGTATGGTTTTCCGCTTGAATTCCATAGTTTTCACCTCATTTTCTCAGCTGCCAGAAGGCCACGGCGCTGGCAGCCGCCACATTCAGCGAATCCACCCCGTGATACATGGGGATTTTTACGGTATAGTCGCAGCTTGCGATGGTGGTGTCCGCCAGGCCGTCACCCTCGCTGCCCAGCAGAAGGGCCAGCTTTTCCTCCCCCATCAGCTTGGGGTCATCAATGGACACGGAGTTGTCACTGAGGGCGAGGGCGGCGGTTTTGAAGCCCAATGCTTTCATTTGCGCCATGCCCGCTTCAGGCCAATCCCCAGTGTAGGCCCAGGGAATTTGAAACACCGTGCCCATGCTGACCCGGGCGCTGCGGCGGTACAGGGGATTGCTGCACCCGGGGGTCAGCAGCACCGCGTCCATACCCAGAGCCGCGGCGGAACGGAAGATGGCCCCCACGTTGGTGGGATTCTGGACGTTTTCCAGAATCACAACGCGGCTGGCCCCCCGGCAAATCTCCTCCAAGCCCGGCAAGTTCGGTCTGCGCATGGCGCACAGAACCCCACGGGTCAGATGGTAGCCGGTCAGGTTACACAGCACCTCTTCATCCGCCGTAAAAACAGGGATGTTCGGGCACCGGGCCAGAATCTCTCTGGCAGAGCCTTCAATATCCTTTCGCTCCATCAGCAGCGATACCGGCTGGCATCCTCCGTCCAGCGCCCGATGAATGACCTTGGGACTTTCGGCAATGAACATCCCTTTTGCCGGTTCAAAGCGGTTCAGCAGCTGCGCCTCCGTCAGCCGGGCGTACACGTCCAGCGAAGGATCAGAAAAATCCGTGATTTCAACAATGTTCGCCACATCTTCACCTCTCGCAAAAATTTTCCTTATTCTAGCAAATTCTCACGAAAAAGTCAAAGCCAATGTGATTTCATCACGGAAAACACGGACTGACGGTGGTATCATCAGGGTACACTAAAGAAAAACAAGGAGGACTACACCATGTCTGTTACGAAGATTACGAAGGATAACTTTCAGGAGCTGGTTCTAAACGCTGATCGGGAGGTTCTGCTGGACTTCTGGGCGCCCTGGTGCGGCCCCTGCCGGATGGTCAGCCCCATTG
>CAMGCA010000076.1 GCA_946011705.1 uncultured Clostridia bacterium
TCCGGGAAACGGAATTTATTGATCCGTATGAGGAATCCATCAATCACCAAAGTAAAACCGGCACCAGAGTGAAACGGCAAAACAAATTCCCGAAACGCAAAAAAGCCACCATCGACAATGTCAGTGATGGCTTGGAATGACAGCTATTATTTTTCTCTGTTTTTCTTAAACAGGATATCCCGGAAGTAATTTTTCACCTTCATATCGGAGTGTTCCCGTGTTTTATGGACGTTGTCCAGATGGGTGCAGAGGATAATCATGCTGGCGATGACCGCGCAGGCGGTGGTTGGAATGTCATGGCTGAACAGATAGGCCAGCAACGGGAACATCACCGTACCCAGTAGCGGCGCTGCTACGCCGATGTCCAGCAGAACCATGATGCCGATGCCGGACAGTACCACGATGACGAATACCACCGGATTGTAGGCCAGCATCATGCCGCCGAAGGCAGCCAGACCCTTTCCGCCGGAAAAATGCATGGTGATGGGAAAGCAGTGGCCCAGAATCACGCCGATGCTGGCCAGCATTCCCGACACCGCCAGATGGGGGAACAGCCACCGGGCCAGCCGCGCCGCGATGAAGGACTTGGCCACATCAAAAATCAGCACAAAAGCCCCCGCCTTCCGGCCCAGCACCATGGTGGTGTTGGTGGCACCCAGGTTGCCGGTACCCTCCTCTTTTAAGTTGATATGGTTCCGCTTGCCCACCCAGGCTGCGGAATTCAGGCATCCCATGGCATATCCAAGGATGAGACTGAAAAAGATTTCCATAGAGGTTTCCTCTTATTTCATAATGTGCTTATCGGATTTGCTCAGCAAAAGGGAAATGAAATTGACAATGAACAATTGACAATTGTGGTATCCCTTCGGGATGAATAAAAATAATTATTAAGAACGAAAACCATTGGATTTTCCAAAGAAATCTTCCGTTTGTGGTATTTTAATTGTCCCGCAGGGACTCCTTAATTGTCAACTGTCAATTGTCAATTGTCAACTAAAGAGCAACAATGCTGAGTAAAACCGATAAGCACATTTCACAATACGACGGATCAGTGACCCGCCCCTACCATTGTCAGAGGGGAGACTGCTTGATTTTCGCGTATCTTCTGGGATACTGCTTGGGCGTGGGGGCAATTTTCCGCAGGACAATCACCGCATGGGAGGTGCCGTCAATGGGAAATTCCCGGACGTCCTCCAGTTTCAGTCCCAGCTTTTTCATGGCCCCGGCGCACTCGGAGAGCTCTTCCTTCGCCGCCGCGCCCTTCATAGCCAGCACCGCGCCGCCCACCTTGACGTAGGGCGCCGTCAGCTCCAGCAGGATGTTCAGCCGGGCCACGGCCCGGGAGGTGGCGAAATCGTAGCTTTCCCGGCGGGAAGCCACCGCTTCCTCCGCCCGGGCCGTGACGCACTCCGCGTGGATGCCCAACTGCGGCAGAATTTGCTCCAGCCATTTCACCCGCTTGCCAAGGCTGTCCAGCAGGGTAATATTCGCCTCCGGGCAGGCAATCGCCAAGGGAACACCGGGAAAACCAGCGCCGCAGCCCACATCAATCAGGGTTTTTCCCTTCAGGTCGGCGCAGCACAGCACCGTCAGGCTGTCCAGCAGGTGAAGCTTTGACACCTGGGTATCCTCGGTGATGGCGGTGAGGTTCATAACCTCATTTTGCTTGACCATGGCCCGGGCAAAGGCGCAGAGCGTCTCCTGCCGCTCCTGGGGCAGGGACAGGCCCAGAGCATTCAGCCCCTCATTCAGCGTTTTTTCCATCATCCGTGATTCTCCCTTGCGTTGACGATGCCCGACAAATCCACCATGGTCTCATCGTAGGGGTCGAAAGCGCTCTTCTCCACGGTGATGGCGGGCAGCACCACGGTCTGGATGTGCCAGTTCACCAGCAGGTCGCAAACCTCCGCGTAGGACGCGATGCCGCTTTCCTCGCCGCTGGTTTTCAGATAGGTGTCGTTGATGGTGTCGGCGAATTTTGTAGCTTTCGTATCCTGCTTCTGGCTGAAGAAGGCGTCATAGGCGTTCCAGTCGTAGCGAAGCTTTTCGCCGATGCCCTCTTTCACCCTCGCTGCCGCGGCGGCGGCGGACTGGGTATTCACGCCGCACAGGGCGGTGTAGCAGTAGCGGAAGGCCATAAAATAGGCGGAATATTGGAATTCCGGGTCGGAATGGACGGAGCAGGCCAGAAACCCGGCGAAATTCGCGTCCCGCTCCGAGGCGATGCACATCCGGTGGGCCATCTCGTGGCACATGGTAAAGGGCAGCAGCACGTCGGGAATCTGGGGATTGACACAAGCCTCGCCGGTGATGCCGAAGGTGTAGCCGGTGATGCCCATGGAGGTGTACATATCCGCCCAGTCCAGCTTCTTCACCGGCAGCGTACAGCCGGCAAATACGGGATAGTGGTTACCATAAGTCAGCGTATGGAAGCCATCGCCGGCTTTATTCGCCAATTCCTCAAAGGAGGCGAACTGGACGTTGCCGCTGCCGTCCCGGCTGACCTGATTGGCAAGATCGTTGGCTTTGTCCCGATAATACTCGGTGGCCTCGGTCAGCTCCTCCAGATTATAGCTGCTTACCTCCAGACGCATATCCTCCGCCAGGGAACCGGCGTAGTAATTCATGCCCCACATAGCCATATGCAGCAGGTAGATACCAGCAAACACCGCCAGCACCCAGCCAAACCACTGGATTGGGTTCCATTTCAGAACAATCATCAGCACGAAGCTGGCAAGAATCAAAACGCCAAGCACCACCGCCAGCAGCTGCCACACGGGGTAGCTGATCTGGGCGGTCCAGTTTGCCAGAATATCCTGCAAGGTGCGCACAACGTAGGGGTAGACCATGTCCACCAGCTCCGCGTAGCGCTGGCCGAACTGAGAAAGCACCCAGGTCAGCGCGGCGAAAATTCCGGCAGTCAGGTAGCCAAACCAATATTTCAAAGGAAGCCCTCCTTTTGTGTGTCATTGTCATAGATTTTAATAGTATAACACAATAGTCAAGAAAAGTCTTCAAATAATTCTTTAACATTACAGAAAAAACCTTCCCCTTTGGGGAAGGCTTTTTCACTTCAGCCGCTTTTCCAATGTCGCCGCGTTGAGGGAGGTGAGCCGCACCTGGGTAAAGCCGTACTCGCTGGTTAAAATAAAGGACTTTGGCAACTCATCACAGGGCACAACCTCGCCGTTTTCCTCGCTTTTTGCCAAAAATTCCCGGGTACGTTTGGAGGTGGAGGTGTTGTCCAGGTCAAAAATGCCGATGATGGAGCGGCTGCGCACCGCCATGTCGTTGCCGATGGACAAATACATAATAACCTCCGGTTTTTATCAGTGTGGAGAGTGGAGTTATCGTATCTTCACTCTCCACTCTTCACTCTTCACACTCATTTTCGCTTTTTCCACTCACTCACCGCCAGTTCATCACAGCGGTTATTTTTCGGGTTGTCGGCGTGGCCCTTGACCCAGTGGTAGTGCAGCTCGTGCTTTTGGGTCAGGGCCAGCAGGGTTTCCCAAAGGTCGGGATTCAAGGCGGGTTTTTTGTCGGACTTCACCCAGCCCCGCTTTTTCCAGCCCCAGGCCCAGCCCTTTTCCAGAGCGTCGATGACATATTTGGAATCGGAATACAGTTCCACAATACACGGCTCTTTCAGCGCCTCCAGTCCCCGAATCACCGCCGTCAGCTCCATGCGGTTGTTGGTGGTAGCGCTTTCCCCGCCGGATAGCTCCTTTTCGATGCCGTTATATTCCAGAATGGCCCCCCAGCCCCCGGGGCCGGGGTTGCCGGAACAGGCGCCGTCGGTGTACAGGGTCACGGTCTTCACTGCGTGACCTCTTCCTCGTCCACCTTTTCCACACGCTCTAGAGATACCACCTGATTGCCCTCCTCGATGCGCATGACGATGACGCCCTGCACATCCCGCTTGTAGACATTGATGGAGGCGGCGGGAATGCGGATAATGACGCCGCCGTTTTCAATCAGCATCACGTCGTCGCTGTCGCTGACCACCCGGCAGCCGGCCACGTTGCCGGTCTTGGGGGTGATGTTGTAGTTTTTCAGGCCCTTGCCGCCCCGGCTCTGGGCGCACTTTTCGCCGTTTGCCCCGGTACGCAGATATTCGCTCAGTTCGGTGCGCTTGCCGTAGCCGTTGACGGTGACGGTCAGCAGGGTCTTACCCTCCTCGGCCTTCTCCGCGCCTACCACATAGTCCTCATCGGTTAACATAATTCCGCGAACGCCCGCCGCGTCACGGCCCATGGGACGGACATCGTTCTCATTGAAGCAAATTGCCATACCCTGAGCGGTGGCCAGCAGAATATTGTCGCTGCCGTTGGTTCGAATCACGTTAATCAGGTGATCGTCCTCGTCCAGCGTAATGGCCCGGATGCCGGATTTGCGGTTGGTTTTCAGGGCAATGAAGGGAATCCGCTTGACGGTGCCCTTCCGGGTGACCATCATCAGGAACTCGTTGTCGTCAAACTCCCGGGTAATCACCATGGCGGTGACGGACTCGCCGGGTTCCAGGGGCAGGACGTTAACAATAGCGGTGCCCCGGGCGGTTCGTCCGGCCTCGGGAATCTGGTAGCCCTTTCGCAGATGCACCCGGCCCAAGTCGGTGAAGAACAGCATATAGTCGTGGGTGGAGGCGATGGTCAGGGACTTGACGTAGTCCTCCTCCTTGAGATTCTGGGCATTCACGCCCCGTCCGCCCCGGCTCTGGGTGCGGTAGGTGTCCACGGGCATCCGCTTGATGTAACCGTGATTAGAAAGAGTAAAGGCGCAGGTCTCCTCCTCGATCAGGTCTTCAATGTCAATTTCGTCCTCGATGTCCTGATTCTCAGTTTTCCGGTCGTCGCCGTACTTGTCCCGAATCTCTATGAGTTCCTGCCGGAGGACGGCTTTCAGCTTGTTTTCATCCTCCAGAAGTTCCAGATAGTACTTGATCTTCTCCATGAGATCATCGTACTCCGCCTGCAATTTTTCCCGGTCAAGGCCCTGCAATGCCTTCAAGCGCATATCGAGGATTGCCTGAGCCTGAATGTCGTCCAGAGAGAACCGATCCATCAAACGCTGCTTGGCATCATCGTAGGCAGAGCGGATAATGTGGATGACCTCGTCAATGTTGTCCTGGGCAATCAACAGGCCTTCCAACAGGTGGGCACGCTCCCGGGCCTTGCGCAGATCATACTGGGTACGCCGGGTGAGGACTTCTTCCTGATGCTTCAGGTACTCGTCGATAATCTGCCGCAGGGACAGAATTTTCGGCTGCATCTGGTTGTCCACCAGCGCCAGCATGATGATACCGAAGCTACTCTGCAAAGCGGTCTGCTTGAACAGGTTGTTGAGCACCACCTGGGGGTTGGCGTCCTTTTTCAGCTCGATGACAACGCGCATACCGTTGCGGTCAGTCTCGTCCCGGAGGTCGGAGATGCCGTCCAAGCGCTTATCCTTCACCTGCTCGGCGATATTTTTAATCAACTGCCGCTTGTTGACCTGATAGGGAAGCTCCGTGACGATAATCCGCATCCGATCCTTGCCAAATTCCTCAAATTCCGTCCGGGCGCGGACAACCACCTTGCCCCGGCCCGTGGCATAAGCCGCCCGAATGCCGCTGCGGCCCATGATGATGCCGCCGGTGGGAAAATCCGGGCCGGAAATGTGCTCCATGAGATCAGACATGGTGGCTTCCGGGTCGTCCAGCACGCAGACACAGGCGTTGATGACCTCGGTGAGGTTGTGGGGCGGGATATTCGTCGCCATGCCCACGGCGATGCCGGAAGAACCGTTGACCAGCAGGTTGGGGAACCGGCTGGGAAGAACTCTCGGTTCTTTTCTGGTCTCGTCAAAGTTAGGATCCCAGTTCACCGTCTCCTTGTCGATATCCCGTAGCATTTCGTTGGAAATTTTGCTTAAGCGGGCCTCGGTGTAACGGTAAGCAGCCGGGGGGTCGCCGTCCACGGAGCCAAAGTTGCCGTGGCCGTCCACCAGCATATAGCGCATGGAGAAATCCTGGGCAAGACGCACCATGGCATCGTACACCGACGCGTCGCCATGGGGATGGTATTTACCCAGCACGTCGCCCACACAGGTGGCCGACTTTTTGAAGGGCTTGTCGGAGGTCAGGCCGCTTTCGTACATGGTGTACAGAATCCGGCGGTGAACAGGCTTCAAGCCATCCCGGACGTCCGGCAGGGCACGTCCGACGATAACGGACATGGCGTATTCAATATAGGACTTCTCCATTTCGTCCACCAGATTGCTCTGGGTGATGATCTGATCCGGGAAACGGATGTCCTCGGGTTTGTAACTGCGGTTATGTGCCAAATGAGACACCTCCAAAAAATAGCTGTCATTGCGAGCCAGCGCGCACGCTGGCGTGGCAATCCGTTCCCCCTAGGGCAGTACGGTATCATATAACTCTGCCCATGAGGGATTCCTGCTTTCAACCAATTTATTCTTTCTTTTACGGTTCCAGCCTTTGATTTGCTTTTCCCTCTCTATTGCTGCTTTGACATCTGATGTACTTTCATAGTACACCAGTTTTGTAACATCATATTTCGCCGTAAAGGAATCAGGATCTAAATGATGCTTATGCTCATACACACGTCGAACCAAATCCCGGGTTACACCTGTATAAATCACGGTATTCAGACGATTGGATAATATATAAACATAATATTCCATTTTCAAATACACTTTGTCATTGCGAGGAGCGAAGCGACGTGGCAATCCGTTCTCCTTTTATAACAGGTTCGTTATTGTAACATGGTAAGGGGAACGGATTGCCACGCCAGTGTGCGCACTGGCTCGCAATGACATACGTCACTTAAATGTCAATGTTTACCGCGTACTTCGCGTTCCGCTCGATCCACTCTTTCCGGGGCTCTACCTGCTCGCCCATGAGGACGGTGAAAATTTCGTCGGCCCGGCGGGCATCCTCCAATGTGATCCGACGGAGGGTGCGCTTTTCGGGATCCATGGTGGTCTCCCACAGCTCGTGGGGGTCCATTTCGCCCAAACCTTTGAACCGGCTGATATCCACCTTGGCGTTGGGGTTGTCAGAGCGCATCTGAGAAGAAATCATATCCCGCTGTTCATCGGAGTAGGCAACCTTGGTGGTTCTGCCCCGGGTCAGCTTGTACAGCGGCGGCACGGCGGAATAGACGTAGCCGTTTTCAATCAGGGGCCGCATATACCGGAAGAAGAAGGTCAGCAGCAGCGTCCGGATGTGGGCGCCGTCCACATCGGCATCGGACATGATGACCACTTTATGGTAGCGCAGCTTTTCGAGGTCAAATTCGTCGCCGATGCCCGCGCCCAGCGCCACGATCAGGGGATACAGCTTGTCGTTGCCGTAAATTTTGTCGGCCCGGGCCTTTTCCACGTTGAGCATTTTACCCCACATGGCGAGAATTGCCTGGAACCGGGAGTCCCGGCCCTGAATGGCGGAACCGGCAGCGGAGTCACCCTCGACGATGTAGATTTCGCACAGCTCGGGGTTGCGCTCGTTGCAGTCCTGCAGCTTATCCGGCATTTGGCCAGATTCCAACCCGGTTTTCCGGCGGATGGATTCTCTTGCCTTCCGGGCGGCTTCTCTGGCCCGGTTCGCCATCATGGCCTTATCGAGAACCGCCTTGGCAATGGCGGGGTGCTCCTCAAAGAAGGTGGTCAGCTGGTCATTGACGATCTGGTCAACCAGCGTGCGGATATAGGCGTTTCCCAGCTTGGCCTTGGTCTGGCCCTCAAACTGGGCGTCCGTCAGCTTCACGGAAATGATAGCGGTGATGCCCTCCCGGCAGTCGTCGCCGGAGACCTTGTCGTCACCCTTGATGATGCCGTTTTTCAGGCCGTAGTTGTTGAGCACCCGGGTCAGGGCCGTCTTGAAGCCGGTTTCGTGCATACCGCCCTCGGGGGTACGCACGTCATTTGCAAAGGACAGCATGAATTCGTTGTAGCCATCGTTGTACAGCACGGCGATCTCGCCGGCGGCGGCGCCCGGGCTGCCCGTCAACTACCTGCCATCGACAG
>CAMGCA010000077.1 GCA_946011705.1 uncultured Clostridia bacterium
CTTCAGCGGTACAAATCATCGGTGCACTCCCGCTGGTAGCAATGTGCGGCGTTACGATGAATTTCCTGATCGTTCAATGCAGGGCAAAACATTTGCCGAGGACGGAACCGAAAAAGGTTTGAATAGGGCAGAAATCTGGAACGGAAGCATGAATGTAATTTTTGTTGATATTACAAAGATTGTAGGAAGATGTAATTACAGCAGCTCTGCAAGCAACCTGCCCACCCTGTGGAGGGAAGCATATGTTTTTTGCTGGGGTACATAACAACTCCTTCCAATCACAATGGTTAGAGCGGGATTTTGGCGGCATATTCCGCGGCAATTTCCAGAAAAGCGTTTTCGTCGATGGAGGAATCCTTCTGCGTGCAGCGGAAGAAGGTGTTGATGAGACCCCCTGCGTAGAACGCTGCTACGCCCTTGAGCTTGCCGGTGTCCTGAGCCAGATCTGGGCAGGAACGGCGCAGAACCAGGATGATATCCTCTGTGATCTGATCCAGCAGGATGCTCAGCAGCAGCGGAAACATACTGCTGTTTTCAATGTTGCGCACCATTTTCTCGTGCATATGCCAGAATCGCAGCAGTTCCTGACTCATTTGCAGGAAGTATGCCGCCGCTTCTCCATCCATCACATCCGGCGGCAGCTGATCCCGGAAGGTCGAAACCATTTCCCGGATATAGAAAGCAAAATACTCATATTTATCCCCGAAGTGCTTATAAAACGTGGTGCGCCGGATCATGGCTCTGTCGCACAGCTCGTTGACGGTCAGCTCCTCAAACCGCTTTTCCTCCAACAGCGCCACAAAGGCATTTTGCAGCGCAAGATAAGTTTTCTGAATACGTAGATCGGTATTTTTCTCCATAGAGTCCTCCCAGTACGGAAACACTTTTGCCCTTTTGTCAGCTAACTGACAGAACGGCATGCCTGTCTCTTGCATTTTTTCTGAAAAGAGAATATCATTTTCCACTACAAATGTCAATTAACGGTCATATGTTGTGGAGGCGTGATATGAAAAACCAGAACCGCACCTATATGCTGGAAATGGAAACTCCTCTGGGAAAGCGCAGGGGCGTTTTGAATTTGATCCTGTTGGGTGACAGCGTCAGCGGCGATCTGACCCTGTTTACCAGAACCGCTCCCATCCTGGAGGGACACTGCATCGGCGGCAGGCTCACATTTCAGGGGGAAATGAAAACGCTGGTTGGCGGACTGCCTTATCAGGCCAGCGGAATTCTGGGTGAGGACTCGCTGGAAATGGAGATCCATACGGCCCGAGGGCATTACCTGGTCCGGGGCACCCGTAGGGAGAAAGGAGGGGCTTGACATTGGCACAGGAAAAGAATAACGGCGCAAACGCCATGATGAAACTGGCGGCATTCATTGTTGACAAGCGCAACCTGTTTTTTCTGCTGCTGGCCATTGGTGTGATTTTTTCCATGTTCTCTACCAAATGGATTCAGGTGGAAAACGATCTGAAGGCCTATCTGCCAGCGCAGTGCGAAACCCGCCGAGGTCTGGACATCATGGATCAGCAGTTCATCACCTACGGAACGGCGCAGATTATGGTGGAAAATGTATCGCAGACCCGGGCACAGACCTTGTGTGAAGAGCTGAAGGCCGTCAAAGGGGTACAGAGCGTGGACTACGATGAGGAAGCGGATTACCGCAATGTGTCGGCCCTCTATAATATCACCTTTGACTACAGCGAAACCGATGACAAGTGTTTGCAGGCACTGGAGGCAGTGAAAGATGCCTTGAGCGGTGAGGACTACTACGTTTCCACATCTCTGGGCAATTCCGCGGCGGAGATTATCGATCAGGAGGTCAGCGTCATTATGGTGCTGGTGGCGGTGATTGTGGTCGCTGTCCTGCTACTGACCTCCCAGACCTACGCGGAGGTTCCCGTGCTGCTGCTGACCTTTGTGTCAGCCATGATCCTCAATCAGGGCACCCAGTTTCTCATGGGCACCATTTCCTTCGTGTCCAATTCCGTGACCAGCATTTTGCAGCTGGCGCTGTCGCTGGACTACGCGGTAATTCTGTGCAACCGCTATAAGGAAGAGCGGGAGAGCCTGCCCATCCGGGAGGCGGTCATTGCCGCCTTGAGCAAGGGCATCCCGGAAATCGGCTCCAGCAGCCTCACCACCATCGGCGGACTGGTGGCCATGATGTTCATGCAGTTCAAAATCGGCCCGGACATGGCCATCTGCCTGATTAAAGCGGTGCTGTTTGCCCTGCTGTCCGTGTTCGTGTTTATGCCGGGCTTTCTCATGCTGTTCGGCCCCCTGATGGACAAGACACGGCACAAGAATTTTGTGCCGAAAATTCCCTTCGTGGGAAAATTTGCCTTTCTGACCCGGTTCGTGATTCCGCCGGTGTTTGTGGTGTTGATGCTGCTGGGCTACCACTACTCCAAGCAGTGCCCCTATGTCTACGGCTACGGCGAAATCGAAACGCCCAAGCTCAATACCGTCCAGATCGCTCAGAACAAAATCCGGGATAATTTTGGCGATACCAATTTTGTGGCGCTGGTCTATCCCAAAACGGATTACAACGTGGAGAAGGCCATGCTGGCGGAACTGGACACCTATGAGGAAGTGGACTACTCCATGGGCCTGTCCAATGTGGAAGCCATGGACGGTCATATGCTGGCGGATAAGCTAAGTCCCCGGCAGTTCGCGGAGCTTGCCGGGCTGGACTACGAGCTGGCGGAGGCGGTGTATGCCGCTTACGCCGCAGAGCAGGAGCAGTATGGTCAGATTATCGGAGGTCTGAGCACCTATAAAGTGCCGCTGATCGACATGATGCTCTTTGTCTGCGACAAAATCGATGAGGGAATCGTCACTCTGGAAGATGACCAGATGGATTCGCTGAAGGAAGCCCAGACAAAGATGGAATCGGCAAAGAAGCAGCTTCAGGGAGAGGACTTTAACCGTGTGCTGATCTACCTGACCCTGCCGGAGGGCGGGGAAACCACCTACGCCTTTCTGGATACCCTCCGGGAAATTGCCAGGGGCTATTATCCTGAGGGAGAGATCTTCGTGGTGGGCAACTCCACGGTAGAGCAGGACTTTAAGCTGTCCTTCGCTACAGATAATCTGGTGATTACCGTTGTGTCCATCCTCATTGTGCTGGTAGTGCTGCTTTTCACCTTCCAGTCTGCCGGTATGCCGCTGCTGCTGATTCTGGTGATTCAGGGCGCCATCTGGATTAACTTCTCCATTCCTGCCTTTACCGGCGCGCCCCTGTTCTTCATGAGCTATCTGGTGGTTAGTTCCATTCAGATGGGCGCGAATATCGACTATGCCATCGTGATTTCCAGCCGGTATCAGGAGCTGAAAACCCAGATGTCCCATCGGGATGCCATTGTGGAAACCATGAACTTTGCTTTCCCCACCATTCTGACCTCCGGCAGCATCCTTGCCTGTGCAGGCACCCTGATTGGCATGATGACCTCGGAGGCAGCCATTGTGGGCATCGGTCAGAGCCTTGGCCGGGGCACGATTCTCTCCATCGGGCTGGTCATGTTTGTGCTGCCGCAAATCTTGCTGATCGGCGGCGAGGTCGTGGACAAAACCTCCTTCTCCATGCCCCATACCAATTTGCCCCGGATTTCTAGCAGCGGCCATATCCGGGTGGATGGTCTGGTGCGGGGAGAAATCCACGGTTATGTCAATGGCATTGTCCGGGCAGATATTAACGGCGATGTGGAGCTGAATCTGCTGTCCGGAAAAACAACGGAGGAAGGAGCGAAGGACAATGAAGCGTAACATCTTAGCCGCGCTGCTGGCGCTTACCTTGCTGTTGGGACTGGTTCTGCCTGCGGCGGCAGAAGAGGTGCAGGATGCTCCTTCGGATGTGGAAACCATCCGCATTGCATCTGCGGAAGAATTTCTGACCTTTGCGAAAAACTGTGTGCTGGACAGCTGGTCACAGAATAAGCAGGTGCTGCTTACGGCGGATATTTCTCTGGAGGGAACAGAGTTTGCCTCCATACCCACCTTCGGCGGCAGCTTCGACGGCGGCGGACATACCATCAGCGGTCTTTCTCTGACCCAGAACCTGTCGCCCGCCGGACTGTTTGGAATCCTGCAGCCAACGGCGGTAGTCAAAAACCTGACGGTTCAGGGAATTGTCACCCCCGGCGGCGACGGACTGTCCGTGGGCGGTGTTGCGGGGGAAAACTATGGTATGGTTGAAAACGGTACGTTCATCGGAACCGTTGTCGGCAAGACCAATACTGGCGGCATCGCGGGTATGAATTACGGAACGCTCCGCGCCTGTCGTGCGGAAGGCAATGTAACCGGTGACAACCGCACCGGCGGTATTGTAGGATACAACTGCGGCAGCCTTGTCTCCTGCCGCAGCAGCGCATCTGTAAACACTGAAAGCGTGGACCCCACCATCAATCCCAAGGATATCCGGCTGGATTTCAGCATGGATTTTTCCAAAACCGCTAATCTGGACGACTCGGATGCAGCCTCGGACACCGGCGGTATCGCGGGCTATTCCAGCGGCACCATAACAAGCTGCGTCAATTCCGGCTCTGTGGGGTACCCCCACATCGGCTACAACCTGGGCGGTATCGTGGGCAGAAGCTGCGGCTTTGTGGAAGGCTGCCGTAATGAAGGCTTTATCACCGGGCGCAAGGATGTGGGCGGTGTTGTGGGACAGATTGAGCCCCACATCCAGACCATTCTTTCTCCGGACTATCTGGAAACCCTGAGTAAGCAGTTTGAGAATCTGGGCGGTCTGGTCAGCCGGGCGGGCAGCAGCGGTGCGGATATGGGCGGCGATGTGCAGTCCTGCATCCAGACCCTGACCGGCTATCAGAGCAGCGCCCGTTCCGCGCTGGAATCCCTGGTTTCCGGCGCTGCCAGCGGCGAGGTGAACGAGGAAGCCCTGTCGACCCTTGGCAGCGCCGTGCACGGGATGGCGAACACCTCCGGCGATCTGCGCAATGCCATCGGGCAGGGCGTAGATACCCTGACCAATGACATCAGCGCCATTTCCGGTCAGATCAGCGCCATTTCCCGCACCTTCGCGCTGGCTACGGAGGATGCGAAAAAGGACACGGTGACAGATATCTCCGAGGTGGATTTGGATGCCATAACGGAAGGTCTGGTAGGCTCCTGCCAGAACAGTGCGGCGGTGGAGGGCGATCTGAACGTGGGCGGCATTACCGGCGTCATGGGGCTGGAATCCACCGCCGACCCGGAGGATGATGCCCCCAGCGGAAATCTGACCCAGAGGCGGCGGTATGAGCTAAAGGCCATTGTGCGCGACTGTGAAAATACCGGCAGGATTACCGGCAAACGCAGCTATGTGGGCGGCATTTGCGGACGGATGGAACTGGGTCTGATCTGCGAATCCCGGGGCTTTGGCACCATCACCAGTGAAAACGGCGACTATGTGGGTGGTATCGCGGGTCTTACCGGCGGAACCATCCGGAGTTGTTTTGCAAAATGTACTCTGTCCGGCGGAAGCTATATCGGCGGCATTGTAGGCTCCGGCATTGCCGAGGATTACAGCGGCGATTCCAGCACTGTCAGCGGGTGCTACTCCATGGTGGAGATTCCGGAAGCGGAACAATATGTGGGCGCCATCGCCGGAGTCAATACCGGGGTGTTCACGGGGAATTACTTTGTATCTGATACGCTGGCAGGCATCAACCGGGTCAGTTATTTCGCGCTGGCACAGCCCATATCCTACGATGCCCTGCACAGCGAGGATTTTCTGCCCAGCCCCCTGAAAACCTTCACTCTGTCCTTTGTTTCGGATGGGCAGACTCTCAAAACCGTCCCCTTCCATTACGGAGATTCCTTTGACGATTCTGTTTTCCCGGAGCTTCCTCAAAGGGAGGGGTACTACGCACGGTGGAGTACGACCAATTTGACAGATCTGCGGTTTGACACGGTAGTAGAGGCATCATACTATCCTTATATTACCTCCTTGCATTCTACGCAGGCGCGCCCGGAGAGCAAGCCCATACTCTTTGTCCAGGGACAGTTTCAGGATGGGGACAATCTTACCATCGTTCCCGGTACAACCTCCTTCCCGGAAACGCAGGAGCATCCGGTGCTGGAGCAGTGGCACATTTCCATACCCGCCGACGGGCTGGAAAGCCATACCATTCGTTACCTGCCGGTGCAGGACAGGACGGTTGTATATCTTCTGAGAAACGGAAGCTGGAGTAAGGCTTCTACAGAGGAAATGGGCAGCTATCTTGCCTTTGAGGCGGCTGACGCGGAGGTGGAAATTGCCGTCACTGCGGCTCCTGTCGCCAATATGCGATGGATCATTCTGGCGGCAGCGGCGGTTGTTCTGCTTCTGATTCTTGGATTGCTTCTTTGGGAATGGAAAAAGCGCAGAAAAACCGAAAAAAAGATTTTCAAACGGCGCTGGTGGCTGCTGGCCCTGTTGCTGCTTGCCTGTGCCGGTGCAATCCTTCTGTACCGATACTTCCCCCAGACCCGGGCGGGGCAGACGGTTCAAGCCTACGATCTGCTAAAAACCTATCTGGAGCAGCCGGAACAGCAGATGCGTCTGAGTGTGAAGGCCCAGATTGAGAATCAGGATGCCGGCTTTACCGCGAATATTCACAGAGTCCATACCGAAGATACCTCCATTACCGAGATTTCCGAGGGAGTGCGGAAGCTGTATTATGCCGGGGGTGTGGTATTCCTGGAAAACGGATCAGCTTTCCGCCTAAACGGGGCAGCGCCGGATTATTCCGCCCTGCTGGAAAACACACTGGAGATTTACAGGCAGTCGGATATCAGCGCTGTGGATGGTACTTACACCATTACGGCGGAGGGCAGCCAGGCAACGCAAAGCCTGCGGCTGCTGATGCCGTCTGCCCAGGCCCTTCTGCCGGAGGCAAACCGCCTGACGGTAGATCTCATCACGGAAAACGGGGCCCTTTCTCAGCTTCGGTTTACAGGAGCAGGCAATCTGACGGATTCCGTCAAAACCCCCTTCTCGCTGTCGGCAATTGTGGAGTTTCTCCCGGCTTCCGGCGATGTTACCATTCCCAAGCCCGTTGCCCAGGCGGTTTCCACTGGAAATTACCAGGCGCCGGAACTGTATTCCGATGATCTGGTGCGGTTGATTGACGCATGGACCCGGCTTCGGAGCAAAGACCCGGTTGCGGCTGCGGTCACTCTGGAAGCAAGCTGCGGCGAGCTGACGCTCAGCGATGCTTTTTCGTACTACCAGTGGCGCGCATCGGGCACTCCCATTCGGGGTATGGAAAAGGATGGAAAAACCTTCTACTTTACCGACAATGCAGTCTGCGACGAAAACGGCAGGACGGTGTCTGCCTCCGCTGCGGGAAACCTTGATCTGGCAAACCTGCTGGATATTGCCCTGATGAACATGGAAAATACGGAATTCGAGTGCCGCCAGGACGATACCGCCAGCGTTTATACATTCAGGCTGAACCAGGCGGGAATGGAACAGCTTGTTCACGGCGTTTTTCCCAAGGCGGAGAAGCTGGAGATTTCCGGCGAAAAAGGAAGCATCCTGCTCAGGATTGCGGATGGCAGCCTGCAAAGCGTTGAGATCACCTGTGACGGTAGCGGGAAGCTGCTGACAGCGGCAGTGGCTATCGGGCTCAGGCTAAAGGCTCAGGTCCAAAATGCGTGGCCGGGAGCCGGGCTGCCGGATGCAGTCAGGCAGGCGCTTGAGAAGTAAGATCGCCCAAAGAGGATTGTTTTTTCGAACATACGAAGCCCCCGGTTCTGCGACAGGCAAAACCGGGGGCACAGGCTCAGTATGTGATATCTTTGATAAAAGTAAGAAATCCGAACCCGTTCCCGGTGGGGAAGAAGTTCGGATTTTTCATGTATGGTGGACGATATAGAACTCGATTACCTTAAGGTCAGCTACTGTATGTTCATAATCAATCCTCCAAAATAAGAACCGTCTGAATTCCGGAAGAACTCAGACGGTTTTGGTTTTGAACACCGCCCTTTGCTTGCCGCCCAATAT
>CAMGCA010000078.1 GCA_946011705.1 uncultured Clostridia bacterium
GGGTGCCACCTTTGAGCGGGATCTGCTTCCCGGTGAGATCATCACCATTGATCAGAACGGCCTTTCCAGTGATTGCCGCCGCTGCAATACGGCTCCGCAGAAGACCTGCATTTTTGAGTATATCTACTTTGCCCGCCCGGATTCTACCATCGAGGGTGTCAATGTGCACGCGGCACGGGTCAATGCCGGACGGATTCTGGCAAAAACCCATCCCGTGGACGCGGATATTGTCATCGGTGTCCCCGACTCCGGTCTGGACGCGGCCATTGGCTACTCCCGGGAGTCCGGCATTCCCTATGGGATCGGGCTCATCAAAAATAAGTATATCGGCCGCACCTTCATCTCCCCCGGTCAGGATCACCGGGTGGATCAGGTGAAGATCAAGCTCAGTCCCGTGGAAAGTGAACTGCGGGGAAAGCGGGTCATTCTGGTGGATGACTCCATTGTCCGCGGCACCACCTGTGCCCGGATCGTCTCGCTGGTCCGCAATGCCGGCGCGTCAGAAATCCATATGCGTATCTCCGCGCCCCCCTTCCTCCATCCGTGCTACTACGGAACCGATATCGACTCCTGCGACAATCTGATTGCCTGCAATTACACCATCCCCGAAATCACCCAAATGATTGGTGCGGATTCACTGGGCTATCTGCCGCTGGAAAACCTCAAGGATCTTTGCGGCAGCACCGGATATTGCAGCGCCTGCTTCTCCGGAGAATACCCCACCCAGATTCCTGAGGATACGCGGAAGGATCAGTTTGAGCAGAAACTGTCCAAAGGGAAAGGAAAAGAGAAAGTATGATTCGCCAGTGTGACAGAAAAATCATTTTACAGGACGGCACCGAATTCTATGGCTATGGCTTTGGGGCAACCGGTGAGTGTACTGCTGAAATTGTCTTTAATACCTCCATGGTGGGCTATCAGGAAATTCTGTCTGATCCCTCCTATACCGGTCAGGCCATTGTCATGACCTATCCGCTGATTGGCAACTACGGAATGTGCGAAGCGGATTATGAATCTCTTCGCCCCACGGCAAGCGCCATGATTGTGCGGGAATACAATGACGAACCGTCTAATTTCCGTTCCGCCATGACACTGGGGGAGGTTATGGAGAAAAACGGCATCATCGGTATCGCCGGTGTGGACACCCGGAAATTGACCAAATATATCCGGGATAAGGGCACCTGTAAGGTGCTCATTACCGATGCTTCCACCTCCAATCTGGCGGCCTTGGCCCATTTGCAGTCGCTGACTCTGCCAAACGATCAGGTTTCCCGGGTCAGTACGAAGGAGCCGTATGTTTCCCCGGCAGAGAACGCGAAATACCGCGTCGCAGCCATTGACTGCGGCATGAAGCAGAATATTGTCCGCCGCCTGAACAGCTGGGGCTGTGATGTGACGGTTTTTCCATGGAATGTGACTGCCAAGGAGATTCACGCGCTTGCGCCTGACGGTGTATTCCTGTCCAACGGCCCCGGAAATCCGGAGGATGTGCAGTGTGTGATTCAGCTGGTTCGGGAGCTGAGGGGAAAATACCCCATATTCGGTATCTGTCTGGGGCACCAGATCATCGCGCTGGCCTACGGTGCCAAAACCTACAAGCTGAAATTCGGCCACCGCGGCGGCAACCACCCGGTAAAGAATCTCAAAACAGGAAACGTGGAAATCACTTCCCAAAACCATTCCTATGCGGTAGACATCGCAAGTCTTGGTAATACGCCCCTGACGGCAACCCATGTAAACCTTTTGGACAACACCGTGGAGGGGCTGGAATGTCCCAACGACCGGGTGTTCAGCGTACAGTACCACCCGGAAAGCGCCCCTGGCCCTCAGGACAGCGATTACCTGTTTGGGCAGTTCATTGCCATGATGGAGGAAGCCAAACATGCCTAAACGTACAGATATTCATAAAATTCTGGTAATTGGTTCCGGCCCGATCGTAATTGGTCAGGCGGCAGAATTTGACTACGCCGGCACCCAGGCCTGCCTGGCCCTGAAAGAGGAAGGCTATGAGGTGGTTCTGTGCAATTCCAACCCCGCCACCATCATGACGGACCCCGCTATCGCGGACAAGGTCTATATGGAGCCGCTGACGCTGGAATATATTGCCCGGATCGTGCGCTACGAACGTCCCGACGCCATCGTTCCCGGAATCGGCGGCCAGACCGGTCTGAACCTTGCCATGCAGCTGGAAAAGAAGGGCGTTTTGAAGGAGTGTCACACAGAACTTCTTGGCACCCCCAGCTTCAGTATTGAGCAGGCGGAGGACCGTGAGCTGTTCAAGGAGCTGTGTCAGAGCCTCGGCGAACCGGTGCTTCCTTCCCTGATTGCCAATTCCATGGAAGAGGGTATCAAAGCGGCAGAGGAAATCGGATACCCGGTGGTTCTTCGACCCGCCTTTACCCTGGGCGGCACCGGCGGCGGTTTCGCGGACAATGAAGAAGAGTTCCGGGAAATCATGAAAAATGCCCTTGTCCTCTCCCCTGTTCATCAGGTTCTTGTGGAAAAGAGCATTAAGGGCTATAAGGAAATCGAGTACGAAGTCATGCGCGATGCCAATGACACCGCCATCGCCATCTGCAACATGGAGAATCTGGACCCGGTGGGCATTCACACCGGTGACTCCATAGTCGTCTGCCCTTCTCAGACCCTGACCAATAAAGAATACCATATGCTCCGGGATTCCGCTCTGAAGCTGATTCGGGCGCTGAAAATCCAGGGCGGCTGCAATGTGCAGTTCGCGCTGGATCCCAATTCTTTCCAGTATTACCTGATCGAAGTGAACCCCCGAGTCTCCCGCAGCTCCGCCCTGGCATCCAAAGCCAGCGGCTACCCCATTGCCCGGGTCTCCGTCAAAATCTGCGTGGGCATGACGCTGGACGAAATCCCGCTGGCAAACACCTGCGCCGCCTTTGAGCCGGCCCTTGACTATGTTGTCACCAAAATGCCCCGGTTCCCCTTCGACAAATTCTCCGATGCCAACAACCGACTTGGCACCCAGATGAAAGCCACCGGTGAGACCATGAGCGTGGGCAGGAACTTCGAGGAGAGCCTGCTGAAGGGCATCCGTTCTCTGGAAATTGGTATTGTGCATCTGCACATGAAGAAATTTGACGACTGGACAAAGGACAGCCTGATGGCGTACATCCCCATCGGCACCGATGACAGAATTTACGCCATCGCTCAGCTCATGCGTCTGGGCACCAGCGTGGACGAAATCGTCGACGCCTGCGGAATTGACCGCTTCTTCCTGCGAAAGATTCGGAATATCATAAACATGGAATCCTTCCTGAAAGAGCACGTTGGCGACTCCGCCGCACTGTTTGCAGCCAAGAAAATGGGCTTCTCGGACCGTGCCGTTGCCGATATCTGGGGCACGACGGAGAAAAGCATTTTCCTGCTGCGGAAGGAGAAGGGAATCGTTCCCGGCTATCGAATGATCGATTCCTGCGCCGCGGAATTTGACAGCTACATTCCCTATTTCTACTCCACCTATGAGTCCGAGAATGAGTCGGTGGTGTCTGACCGCAAAAAAGTTATTGTCCTTGGTTCCGGCCCTATCCGAATCGGACAGGGTGTGGAATTTGACTACTCTACCGTCCACGCAGTTCAAACCATCCGAAACGCCGGATATGAGGCAATCATTATCAACAACAATCCGGAAACGGTTTCTACGGACTATACCACCTCGGATAAGCTGTATTTTGAACCGCTGACGGCGGAGGATGTGATGAACATTATCACGCTGGAGCAGCCTGACGGCGTCATCGCTTCTCTGGGTGGTCAGACGGCAATCAACCTTGCCCAGCCGCTGACAGACCTGGGCGTGAAGATTATCGGCACGGACTGCGCTGCCATTGAAAAGGCGGAAAACCGGGACGCGTTCGAAAAGCTTCTGCTGGAACTGAACATTCCCCAGCCCAAGGGCCGCGCTGTGACCCGCATTGAAGACGGAGTCGCCGCTGCCAAGGAAATCGGCTACCCGGTGCTTGTGCGTCCCTCCTTCGTTCTGGGTGGACGGGCCATGCAGATTGTGTCCAATGAGGCTCAGCTGCGCCATTATTTGCAGACGGCTGTTGAAATCGATGCCGACAAGCCGGTTCTGGTTGACAAGTATATCCGCGGCAAGGAAGTGGAGATCGACGCGATCTGCGATGGCGATCAGGTATTTGTTCCCGGTATTATGGAGCTGGTGGAGCGAACCGGTGTGCATTCCGGCGACTCGATCTCTGTCTATCCTCCCTTCTCCATTTCCAATAAAGTCAAGGGCATTATTTTGCAGTACGCAAAGAAGCTGGGACCTGCCATCGGCATCAAGGGCCTGTTCAACATTCAGTTCATCGTTGACCCGGAGGACAACGTCTTCATCATTGAAGTCAACCCCCGTTCCTCCAGAACCGTGCCCTTCCTGAGCAAGGCCACCGGCTATCCTTTGGCGGACATTGCCACCCGGGTTGCCCTGGGTCACAGCCTGCACGATCAGGGTGTGGATGTTCTGTATCCTGACGAGAAGAAACGGTACTATGTGAAGGCGCCCGCCTTCTCCTTCTCCAAGTTGCGGGGGCTGGATGCCTACCTCTCTCCCGAGATGAAATCCACAGGTGAGGCCATCGGGTATGACAATTCCATGACCAGAGCCCTGTACAAGGCGTTGCAGGCTTCCGGTGTGAAGCTCCTGAACTATGGCACAGTGTTCGTCACCATTTCGGACGAAGACAAGGCGGAGGCGCTTCCTCTGGTTCGCCGCTTCTATCAGCTTGGCTTCAACATCGAAGCGACACCGGGTACGGCACTTTTCCTGCGAAAGGACGGCATCAAAACCCGGATCCGGGCAAAGGTTGATGACGGTTCCACCGAAATTCTGGATTCCATCCGTTCCGGCTTTGTTTCCTATGTGATCAACACCATGGATGTCCGCTGTGAGGATGTGCACACCGGTTCCAGTCAAATTCGGCGCTGCGCCGTTGAGAACGGTGTCACCGTTCTGACTTCGCTGGATACGGTGCGGGTTCTGCTGGATGTGTTGGAAGAGATTACGCTGGGAATCGCTACCATTGACGCATAACGAAAATGGCGCTGCCCGACAAACGGGCAGCGCCTTGCTGTATTACTCAACTGTCTCGATTTTTATCGTATTGGTATTTCCCTGCTGTCCGTTCACGGGACCGCCGGTCAAAACCATGTTGTCGCCGGGCTGGAGATTCAGCGCATCGACTGCCGCTTTCTTGGCGTAGTAGAACATAACCTCCATGCTGGGGAACTGATCCGCCATCACCGGGGTAACGCCCCAGCTCATGGACAGACGGCGCCAGATTTTCCGGTCGGTTGTCATACCGATGATGTCAATGGGCGTACGGAAGCGGCTGACCAGCATGGCAGTCTTTCCGCTGACGGAACAGACCACAATGGCTTTGGCGCCGACATCAATGGCCATGGAGCAAACCGCGTGGGAAAGGCAGTCCAGATTATTCTTTCCGACAAACTCCGTGGAGCGGAAGCGCTGCTTATAATCCGTGTGCTTCTCGGTATACTCCGCAATGCTTGCCATGGCCTTTACAGCCTCAACCGGGTACTTACCCGCGGCGGACTCACCGGACAGCATGACGCAGGAGGTGCCGTCGTACACCGCATTGGCAACATCAGAGATTTCCGCACGGGTAGGACGAGGATTCTGGATCATGGATTCCAGCATTTCCGTGGCGGTAATGACGCGTTTGCCCAGCAGCCGGCACATTCGGGTCAGCTTCTTCTGCACCGCGGGAACCTCCACATAGGGAATCTCCACCCCCAGGTCGCCTCTGGCAATCATGATACCGCCGCAGGCGGAACAAATCTCGGTAACATTGTCAACACCGGAACGGTTTTCAATCTTCGCGATAATTTCAATGTCGCTGCCGCCGTTTTCGTCCAGCAGCTTCTGAATATCCAGCACATCATGCTTGCTGGATACAAAGGACGCAGCGATAAAGTCCACCCCGTGTTCAATGCCGAACAGAATGTCGGCTTTGTCCTGCTCGCTGAGGTAGGGGCCAGACATGACCTTATTGGGGAAGGACATACTCTTGCGGTTGCTCAGCATGCCGCCCACAAGACACTTGCAGCGGATGTCATGGCCGCAGATTTCTTCCACCTCAAACTGAACCATGCCATTGTTGACCGTGACCACATCTCCGGGCTTCAGGTCCTTGTGCAGCGCCTTATAGTTCACACTGACCCGGGTCTCGTCACCCTCAACCTCGTCCGTGGTAAACGTAAATGTGCTTCCATCCGCAATCGTGACTTTTCCATCGGCGAAGGTGCGAATCCGGTACTCCGGGCCCTTTGTGTCCAGCATGATGGCAATGGGCAGCCCCAGCTTCTGGCGAACCTGTTTGATCAGTTCAATCTTCCTTGCGTGCTCCTCATGGGTGCCGTGGGAGAAATTCAGCCGCGCAACGTTCATGCCGGCAAGGCACATCTGAGTCAGGGTTTCCTCGTTTTCGCTGGAAGGACCGATGGTGCAAATAATCTTTGTTTTCCGCATAATACTCCTCCTGTTCGAATAGACTGCTGGATACGCTGCAATTTTATCACGCATCCCGGAATCCGTCAATCTTTTCCATGGGCAATTACAGAATATCCACCTGATAATGTCTGAGCCAGAAATCCATTTGCAGGAAATACGCCATAATCTGAGGATTTCGCATCAATTGACCGTACCATGGCCAGGGGGACTTGCTCTGCAAAATCTCCGTCAGCTTTTCTTTCCTGACAAGCTCCCATACCGGTGCGTTTTGCTTTTGCATCTCCCGGAAGCGTTTGGCAATGAGCTGTGTATAGCGTGGGTCAAAGGTCTTGGGATAGGGGCTTTTTTTGCGATACAGCACCTCCTCCGGCAGCAGACCCCTGACCGCCTGGCGCAGGAGGCCCTTTTCCTGCCCCTGATAATCCTTATATTCCCAGGGTACACCGTACAGATACTCCGCAATTCGATAGTCGCAGAAGGGCACCCGAACCTCCAGACCGTGATACATACTCATCCTGTCCTTCCGGTCCAGCAAGGTCTGCATAAACCAGCGGAAGTTCAGATTGACCATTTCCTTCATCCGTCTGTCCAAAGGGGATGTACCCGGAAGAATGTCGCTTTCCCGGCAGGTTTTATCATAGGCTTCCCGGACAAATTCCTCCGCATTCATAGACAATCGCAGCAAGGAAGCGCGCTGAGGGGTATTCTGCGCCCAGGGGAATCCCTCCCGCTGTCTGACTTCCGGATCCCGATACCACGGGTATCCCCCAAAGATTTCGTCGGCACACTCGCCGGACAGCGCAACACGAACTTCCCGGCGGATTTCCCCGCAGAAAGCCAGCAGAGAAAAGTCCACATCCGCCATTCCGGGAAGATCTCTGGCGATAGTAGCCTCTTCCAGTGCCTCACAAAGCGCTTCCGGTGTCAGAACTGTCCAATGGTGCTCCGTGTCAAAGGCGTTTTCCATGATCCCAATAAACTTACTGTCGGAATTGGGCTGGAACTTGCTGGCCTGAAAGTACTTGTCGTTGTTCAGATAATCCACCGAGAAGGTTTTCAGCCGTTTCCCTTTCGCCTCCTCCTGATTTGCGCAGATCGCGGTGATAATACTGGAATCCAGGCCCCCAGACAGGAAGGTTCCAATGGGAACGTCGGAAACCATCTGACGCTCAATGGAATCAAAAACAAGATATCGAACGTGTTCCACGGTATCGGCAAAGCTCTCCCGATGCTCCCGGTCCCTGAGCTTCCAGTATTGGGTTGTTTCTAATTTTCCATCTTGATAATAGCCATAGTACCCCGGTTCCAGTTCTCGGATTCCCTGAAACACACCGCTTCCCGGCAGCCTCCCCGGCCCCAGCAGGATCAGTTGGGCAATACCGGTTTCGTCCAGCCTTGCCTTTACCGTGGGATATTTCAGAATCGTTTTGATCTCGGAGGCGAACAGGAGTCCCTTTTCATGTTCCTTGT
>CAMGCA010000079.1 GCA_946011705.1 uncultured Clostridia bacterium
GCTGTAGACATTTCCTGAAAAGTCGGTATAACATGAAAGTCGGGATAACCCGTAGTATCCGGAATTCTGGATACTAGTCGCAAGCAATGCATCTGTATATACAAATGCGAAAAACCATCCATTCTGCTTCCGCGGAACAGATGGTTTCCTGCTTGTTGAGGTACCGCCCCAAACCCCGGTTAACGCAGCCCTTCTGGCTGCGGCTGCGCGATTCTGGGAATCGCTTTATCTTACCGCCGCCCACTTTGGCCGAAGCAGATTTTCCTTGCTTTCCCTTGACAAACGGACTATAATTGCCCGTGAACAAGGGAAGGAGGGAGGCCGCTGTGACGAATACCGGATTCTTGAAAAGAGCTGCCCTGCGTGGTCTGCTCTGCGCATTTGTGTTTGCTGCTGCAGCCACCGGGATTGGCACTCTGTTCCGGCTGTGGCAGTTCCCGGAAACCAATATTGTGGTTGTCTACATTCTGTCGGTGGTTCTGACGGCACGGTGTACCGACGGGTATTTCTGGGGTATTCTGTCCACCGTTCTTTCCACTTGCGCTTTTAACGCTTTCTTTACAGCGCCCTATTTCACGCTGTCCGTGGATGATCCCACCTATTTCATCACCTTTGCCATCATGGCTATGACCTCTGTTATCACCAGCGCCCTTACCTCTAAGGCGAAAAAGATGACAGCGGAGGCTGTCCGCAACGAGCAGGAAGCCAGTGCGCTGTACCACCTGACCAGCCATTTAACAGACGCGGAAAGTGTGGAGGATATTGCCCGGATCGCGGTGCAGACCATCAGCAGCACTATGGACTGCAAGGCCGCCTGCCTGTGCTTTGACGAGCAGGGGCAGCCGGAGCGGGCCTTCATTCAGCAGAAAACGGAAACGGAGCAGGTGCGGCGCAGCGTTTCCGACCCCGACGGAATCCGGCACCGCATCGAGAATCTGCGGACGGACTTTGATTCAGGGGAGGAATTCTGCGATTGGCCCATCTACGGAAGCGAATCCGTCCTCGGCATTCTGCGGATTCCCAAAGACCGGGCAGAAGGACTGACGGAGCAGCAGACAAAGCTCCTCCACTCCATGATGGAAAGCACGGCTCTGGCGATGGATCGCCTGCGGGTGATGAAAGAGCGCATCCGCACCCGGGAGGAAGCCAATCAGGAGCACTACCGGGGCAATCTTCTGCGGGCCATTTCCCATGATCTGCGGACGCCGCTGGCGGGCATCATGGGCACCAGTGAAGTGATTATGGACATGACGGAGAAAGACGATGCCCGGTTTTCTCTGGCGGAGGGCATCTACAAGGATGCGGACTGGCTCCATTCCCTTGTGGAAAACATTCTCAGTCTGACCCGGCTCCAGGACGGACGCCTGACCCTGAACAAGCAGCCGGAGGCGGTGGAGGAAGTCATTGGCGCGGCGGTGCTGGCCATCAGCAAGCGCGCACCGGAGCGGGAAATCGCCGTTCAGATTCCCGATGACCTTCTGATGGTGCCCATGGACGCAAGGCTTATCGGGCAGGTGCTTGTAAACCTTTTGGACAATGCGATAAAGCACACCCAGCCCGGGGAGGAAATCTCCGTGACGGTCTTTAAGGACAACGATTTTGCTGTTTTTACAGTTGCCGACCGGGGCACCGGCATTTCCGAGCGGGACCTGCCCCATGTGTTCCAGATGTTTTACACCACTCAGGGAAAAGGCCCGGATGCCAAACGGGGCATCGGTCTGGGGCTTGCCATCTGCGAGTCCATCGTCACCGCCCACGGCGGCAGCATCCACGCCCAAAATCGAACCGATGGAAAAGGGGCGGAATTTACCTTTACCCTGCCAATGAAGGAGGGAGACGCCGTTGAGAAGTGAATGGATTCTGGTTGTGGAGGACGATGCCCAAATCCGCAACTTTATTACCTACACCTTGAAGCAGGAGGGCTTTCCCTGTCTCACCGCCGGGAATGCCCAGGGGGCGCTGTCCCAGCTGGTATCCAATCAGATTGACCTGATGCTGCTGGATTTGGGGCTGCCGGATTTTGACGGCATGGAGGTCATCAAAAAGGTGCGGGAGTGGTCGGAGGTGCCCATCATCGTGGTCTCCGCCCGGGATCAGGACAACGAAAAAGCCGCCGCGCTGGATGGCGGCGCAGACGATTATCTGACCAAGCCTTTCTCCGCTACGGAGCTGATGGCCCGGATCCGGGTGGCTCTGCGGCATTCCCGCCGAACCACCGGGACGACGCAACAGACGGTTTTTTCCGTGGGAGGACTGTCCATCGATCTGGAACGGCATCTGGTATTTCTGGACGGTACGGAACTTCATGTGACCCCCATGGAATATAGCCTGCTGTCCCTGCTGTTTCGGAATATGGGCAAGGTGCTGACCACCCAGTACATCATCCGGGAAATTTACGGCCCGGGCTACGGAAACGATACCCAGGCCCTCCGGGCGCTGATGGCGGGACTGCGGCGGAAGATCGAAAAATCCCCGGCAAAGCCCCGGTACATCCTCACCGAAATAGGCGTGGGATACCGGCTGGTGGATGAATAACCCCATACGAAACGCCCTGGAAGTTCATTCCAGGGCGTTTCCGTTTACCAGTACCGCTTTTTCTTGAAGTAGAAAATGCAGCCGCCAACGATCAATGCACTCAATACAATTACTGCCGGATACCCATAGACCCAATGAAGTTCCGGCATATTGACAAAGTTCATACCATACCATCCTGCAATCAACGACAGCGGCATGAAAATTGTGGTTACGATTGTTAAAAGCTTCATGATCCGGTTCTGTCCCAAATCCACCTGGGCCTGGTATTCGCTGCTGACCTGGCTTGCATATTCGCGCAGCATCTGGGTTTCTTCCTGCAAGCGGTTCAGTCTGCGAAGAATGTACTGCAGCCTGCCGGAACTGCATTCATCCAGCAGATCGGTGGCGTTTTCCTGCAAAGTTGACACCATATCATTCATCTGAGCGTAGTACCTGTTATGCTGATTCAGCTCCTTCCTGAGCTGGCTCATTTGCCTGATGAACTTTTCCGTCCGGTTATCCAGTACCATTTGCTCCAGCCCGGAAATGCGCTCCTCCATGTTCTGAATATGGGAGAGGTCATCCGTGATCAGGGCAAGATAGAAATCCATCAGCAAATCGTCCGCTCCATCCGCATGGTGCGGACGCATTTTTCTGACCCGTTCCATACATTTGGCAGCTTCTCCGTCCGGGTCAACAAAAAGAAGATTGCTGTTCCACCAGGTGAAAACAATATGTTTATCCTGTTGGTGTGGTTTTGCCGGAATATGAAGCTCACCAAGAATGCGATTCTGCTCAACCATTAGCCTGCAGCCTGTGTTTTTTCCGGGGGAAAGCATGGAATCCGGCGGGAGCAGCGCAGACGGCAGATTGCTGTGTACGATATCTTCCGATTTCAGAATGACAGCAATTTTCTCCCAGCGTGAAATCTCTTCAGGCTGTATGGGCTTGAGCGTTTCAGCAATGCAATAGTACATGACAGGTTCCTCCTTATAGCATATCATCCGGGATTTTCTGGATTGCATGGTGTTCTCCTTTTCTGACGGATGTGACCTTATCACGAATTTGTGATGTTGTCAACACGCATCCGAGGATCCTGATCTTCCTGGGATTGGACCGGCAAGCAGCTTTTGACGGGATAATCGAGGCAAAACAGAAGGAACACCCAAAAATGTCCGGGATCGAAAATAATTCCCGGTCAATTCATTTCGGCCCAACGAAAAAGCTTGTGTGTTTGCCGGTTCCATTCCGTGCCAAGCTCCCTCGACTACGCTGCGCTTCGCTCAGGATGACAAGATTTGTTGTTTTTTGCGGCTGCTCGACAAACACCAATTTATCGTGCCCCTGCGGAAAACCGGCAGGCGTGTTTTCTCACAGAATTCTCACAGGAAACCCCGATCTCTCACACCGCGCTCACGGCTTCCGCGCTAAAATTCCAGTGTAAGATCAATCCGAAGGCAAAAGGAGGATTTTAGGATGATGACACAGGAACTGACCAGCCGCGATATGCAGCTGCAGGCCCTTTGCGATGGGGTGCGGAAATATGTCAAAGCCCATGATTATCAAAAGTGTGTGGAAATGATTTGTGAGGCAATGGGAAAATTTCCCAACGCGCCGGAGCCCCACAATCTGCTGGGAATCGTTATGGAAAAAGAGGGCGACCACCCCGGTGCCATGAAGCACTTCCGGGCAGCCTACGCGCTGGACCCTACCTACTTACCGGCAAGGCAAAATCTGGATCACTACGGCACGTTTTATTCCCGGGGTGGCTGCGCCTATGACGAAAGCGATTGCCCTCAGGAAGCTCCATCGCCCTATGAAATCCAATACGATGAAAAAGGAATTGGTCACGCGGTCAGGAGGAATACAAAATGAGTATTTTGAAGAACAAAAAGCAGGCAGACTACACCATCATTGTAGGCTGCGGACGGCTGGGCGCCAACCTGGCGAATACCCTGTCCGAGGAGGGAGAAAATGTCCTGATTCTAGACAAGGAGAAGGAAGCGTTTCGGAAGCTGTCCCCTTCCTTTGGCGGCTTGACGGTGGAGGGCGACGGGACAGATTTGGATGTCCTGAAAAAAGCGGACATCTCCCGTGCCAATGCGGTGATTGCCGTTACCAACAACGACAACACCAACATTCTCATTGCCCAACTGGCAAAGGAATTCTATTCCGTTGGACGGGTCATTTCCCGGCTGTATGACCCGGAGCGGGAATGCGTCTACCGGGAGCTGGGCATCGACACCATCTGCCCGGCAGTGCTGTCCGCCAATGAGATTGACAAGCTGCTGGAGAAACCAGCCCGCACGAAGGAGGCTGTTTAACAATGAAAGGAAATGTGCTTTTGGTGGGCGGCAGGAGCAAGGCAAAGTCCCTTGCCCAGTCTCTGCTGAAAAAAGGTTATCGGGTCACGGTCATCAACAAGGATTTGCCCGACTGCGAAAAACTGGCGGAAAATGAAAAGCTGACTGTGATTCACGGTGATGGCACAAAGCCCTATGTGCTGGAGGATGCGGGCGCCGGGAATATGGAGCTTGTCATTGCCCTGACACCCCGGGATGAGGACAATCTGGTGGTTTGCGAGCTGTGTAAGAAGAAGTTCCGGGTTTCCAAAACCCTATCTCTGCTGTCCGATCCCCAAAAAACAGACTTCTTCTATAAAATGGGCGTGGACAGCGTGGTCTGTGCCATTTCCGCTGTCACCAGCATCATTGAACAGCAGGCGTTCATGGAGGAGATGGCAAAGGCCATCCCCATTGGAGAAGGAAGGGTGCAGCTTCTGGAAGTGCCCATAACGGAAACAGATCCGGCAGCCCAGAAGCAGGTCTGGGAAATCAACCTGCCCAAAGAGGTTATCATCGGCTGCATCCTCCGCCGGGATCAGACCTTGATCCCCAGAGGCGACACCCGGATTCTGGCGGGAGACATTCTTGTCCTGATCTCGGGAAACGAGCAGGAGGAAATCGCGATTCTGGAATTAAAGGGCGGTGAGGCCAAATGGCAAAAATGAAAGACTGCTCCAACCGCGGCAAGCTGATGGTCATGATCGGCCTGCTGGTCATCGCCCCGGTGGCAATTCTCCCGTTCTATCCGCAGGACATTGGCTATGCAATCTACTTTCTGCTGACCGGGCTGCTCTCTATCCTGGCAGGGGGTCTTGTATGCGCCTTTGGGAAGCGGGAAGCCTATTTCAGCTCTGACCGCCTGACAGCTCAGCGGCACAGCAATAATACCGTCCTGTTTACCTGGTTTTGGGGAATCGCCGTTGGCGCAATGCCCTTCTTCCTTTCGGGGCAGCTGTGTGTGGTGCAATCCCTGTTTGAATCCGTCAGCGGCTGGACAACCACCGGCCTTTCCGTGATGGATGTCACCAAGACCTCCAAAATATTCCTGTTCTATAGGAGCTTTATGCAATACTGCGGCGGTCTGGGCTTTGTGCTGATGATGGTCATGCTGGTTTCCGGGAAACGCTCCATGGATTTGTTCAACGCGGAGGGGCATCCCGACAAGCTGATGCCGAACCTCAAGCAAACCGCCCAGACCATTTTTGAAATGTACATCATGTTTCTGATTCTGGGAACGGCTGCCTATGTGGTTTGCGGAATGCCGCTGTTTGACAGCATGTGCCACGCCATGTGCAGCCTGTCCACCGGCGGTTTTTCTACGAAGCTGAACAGCATCGGCGAGTATCACAGTCTGCCCATTGAGATCGTCACCATCGTGCTGATGCTCATTGGTACGACCAACTTCGCGGTACTGCTGCTATTGCTTCGGGGCAAGTGGCGGCAGGCGTTACAGGTCAGCGAGGTACGGTTCCTGTTTTTGCTGCTGCTCATTTTCGTGCCGCTGATGGCCTTGTCTTTGTCCAGTGAATTGGGAATGGGCTTTGGGGAAGGCCTGCGCCATGCCCTGTTCAACGCGTCCTCTGCCCTGTCTACCTCTGGCTACGCCACCATGAGCTACGAAAACTGGCCCTCCTTTGCAATCGGATTGATGATTCTGCTGATGCTGATTGGCGGCGGCATCGGTTCTACGGCAGGCGGCCTGAAGCTGTCCCGGGTTTACCTGATCCTGCGGATGATTGGCCAGAACATCAACAGGAAGCTGCTGCCCCAGCGGTGCGTGGATGCCCCTACCTACGTGAAAGCACAGGGAAGAACCAAAATTGATGGGGAACTCTGTTCCGATACCGTGGGCTTTGTGGGCTGCTATCTCCTGCTGTTTGTTTCCGGGGCGCTGCTCCTCACCCTGACTGCCGGATGTGGTCTGGAAAAGGCCATGTTTGAATTTGCTTCCGCCCTGGGCACGGTGGGCTTGTCCATTGGGCTGACGGGGACGGCGACCAACAACGCTACCCTGATTGTGGAAATGGCCGGCATGATTCTCGGCAGACTGGAAATCTTCATCGTGCTGACGGGAGGATACTATGGGCTTCAAGAAATCAAGTCCCTGGGACGAAGGCTGTTCAGGACGCACCGGTGACATACATCTCCAAATCTTTGCAAACCCTTAACCTCCCGCCTCAATTTGAAACGGCACATTTGCAGGATAGGTGGTATGATTCCCACGCAAAAGCGAAAAGGAGGTTTTGGCTATGCAAATTGTAATCGGCGCGATTGGCGTACTGGCCATCGCAATTCTGGGATACCTATCCTGGGTACTAATGAAGGAGGAGTAAAGAATGAATGCAGTATTACAGTATGTGCTGTATGTGGGAATTCTGGTGGCCATTTCTGTACCACTGGGAATCTACATGAGCAAGGTCATGGACGGGGAAGAATGTATCGTTTCCCGTGTCCTGGGGCCGGTGGAACGGGGCATCTACAAGCTGCTGCGCATTGACCCCAACGAAAACATGAGCTGCTGCGGGCGGGAATCGATGTGTATACCACCGTCAACGTGCAGCATCTGGGGAGCCTGAAGCCATTCTTGCCGTTTCCACCCAGAATCCGGACATTGTGCTGCTGGATCTGGGCTTGCCGGATATGGATGGGGTGGAGGTAATCCGCACGATCCGTTCTTGGTCAAACCTTCCGATTATTGTCATCAGCGCCAGAAGTGAGGAACGGGACAAAATTGAAGCCCTGGACGTGGGAGCGGATGATTATCTGACAAAGCCCTTCTCTGTGGAGGAGCTACTGGCAAGAATCCGTACCACCCAGCGGCGGCTGTCTTACATGACTTCGGAAATGCTGACGGCAGGATCGGTCTTTGAAAATGGAAAGCTTCGGGTGGATTATGCCGGTGGCTGTGCCTATCTGGATGGACAGGAGCTGCACCTGACGCCCATTGAATTCAAGCTGTTGTGCCTCCTCTGCCGAAACGTGGGGAAGGTTTTGACGCATACGTTTATTACCCAAAACATCTGGGGGCAAAGCTGGGACAGCAATATGGCCTCCCGGCGGGTCTTCATGGCAAACCTTCGCAAGAAGCTGTAACCCACCCCGGATTCT
>CAMGCA010000080.1 GCA_946011705.1 uncultured Clostridia bacterium
CGCCGGAGACCGGCCCCGGCTAGCCGGTGCCCGGAAGGGGGGAGTGGATGTACAGCTTTCCGGCGCCCAGCGTTTTTCCGCTGGCGTCGGATACGGTCACTTCCTCGTCAAACATTGGACCGTCGTCGGTGACCAGCACGGTCAGCTGTCCCTTGCGGGCCTGCTCCACCGTGCCGGCCATGACGCTGCCGTCGGCACGGGTGACGGCAACGGTGTCCCCCCGGCTCAGGCCCTCGGCTTCGATGTCCACGGCCATGTAGCCGTCCAGGCTGAGGAGCGCCAGAGCGCCGTTTTTCGCCATGCAGACCCCCACGTCATCGCCAATCTCAGCGTAGATTTTCTTGACGCGGCCGCTGACACCGGCGGTCAGGCTGGTGGAAGCGGTGTCGTCCTTGGCGCTGTTGATGCTCTGATCCAGCTTTTTCAGCTGGCTCTGGGTATCGGACAGGGCGCTCATGACCGAGGCCATGTCCACCTTGGCCAGCAGTTCCCCTTCCGTTACCGGATCGCCTGCCTCCGGGAAGACCTCGTCGATCTCCACCCCGGCGGGAACCTTGATTTCCTCCTGATCCACCTGCGCGAGAACCCCGCTGCCGGTGACCAGGGTGTGAATGGTGCCGGGCTTTACCTCATAGGTCAGCACCTCTTTTTCCGCCGCGGCGAACTTCTTTTCCACGCTGCGCCGCAGAGAAAGCACCAAAAGCACCAGCGCCAGCGCGATAACCGCGATGACGATGATGACGGTGCGAACCACCTTCCGGCGGCGCTGTTTCTTTTCCTGGTTGAGCCTGTCGAAGAGTTCTTCACCAGGACGCTGCTGCTGCTCCATAGGGCGTTCTCCTTAGTTTTCAGTATCGTCCATCATTTTACAAAACCTCGTTTGGAATTTTGGGAATTATTTGTAAACAATCGGAAAATAGCCTTCTCCTATTGGTGGCTGCCCGGTGTCGTCCTACATATGTCATTGCGAGGAAGCCGTGCGACGTGGCAATCCGTTCTCCCTGAAAATGTTGGTTATCTGACATTGCAAGTGGATACGGATTGCCACGCCAGTAAAGCGCACTGGCTCGCAATGACATAAGGAAACACCCCCGCGGTTAGCGGGGTGTTCGTAAGACAGTTAAATTCCAAAATCTGAAAACCATTGGTTTTCAAGGGACGGCGTGGCTTCGGTCACGCCGTTTCTTCTTTCAGAAGTTCCTCCAGAGGGATAAACCCGATGCCGTCATACTGGATGTGGATGTGCTGGGTACGCTTGCCATTGACCTTGACGGGGGCATCCACATAGATTGCCTTCACCAGTTCTCTCAGGGCATAGGGGTCAAGCTCCTCAATGCCCACATACTTGTGCGCTTTCTGGATGAACTGCTCAATATTTTCGTTCTGCCGCTGCTGTACTTCCAAATCCTTCCGGAGCGTGATGACTTCCGCTTCCAACTGCTTCTGTTCGGCTTCGTAGGTCTGACTCATCATGTCAAAGCGTTCATCACTCAGCTTGCCCTTGGCGTTGTCCTCGTAAATCTTTATGAACAGCCGCTTCAGTTCGGAAATCCGCTTTTCGTTGCGCTCCAACTGCTTCCGGGCGATTTTCATTTTCTCAGAGGATTCCACCCGCAGATGCTGCTCCATGACGGAGATAAAGTGCTGCTGGTGCCGTAGGATATAGCCAGTGACCAGCTGAATGTGCCGCAGAACCAGATGGTTCAAAACCTTTTCCCGGATGAAGTGGGCACCGCACTTTTCCTTGTGCTTCCAATGCAGAGAACACTCGAAGAAGGCACCTTCCGTCTTGTAGTTGTTGGTTGCACCGTAGTAGAGCTTTTCCCCACAGTCAGAACAGAATACCAGGCCGGAGAACATACTGGTTCTGCCGGATTTGGTTTTGCGGTGCCGCTGCTCACGAATCTGCTGAACCTTTTCAAACACATCCTCCGGGATGATTGCTTCATGTGTATCATAGAAAACGGCCTGCTTCTCCTCTGGATTCAATCGCTGCTTTTTGTCCCAGACGGAATTCGTATAGGTTTTGAAGTTGACTGTGCAGCCGGTATATTCCCTCCGCTCAAGAATGTGAACTACTGTGTTGCAGTTCCACCCACACGGATTCTCAGGGACAGCATTGGGAAGATTCCTCCCATGACTTTTCTGATATGCCGTTGGGGTCAGCACCTTTTCCGCTTTCAACTGGTTGGCAATCTGCGATGGGCCACGCCCTTCCATGCACAGGTCAAAGATGTGTTTTACAACCTTGGCGGCTTCCGGGTCAATGATCCAGTGCTTGGGATTTTCCGGGTCTTTCACATAACCGTATGGAGCATTGGTGGTCAGCGGAACGCCCCGCTCGCCCTTCGCCTTGTTGACGGCACGGATTTTCCGGCTGGTGTCACGAGCGTAAAACTCGTTGAACCAGTTCTTGATTCCGGCGAAGTCATTGTTGACACTGTTGGGATCGGCGGAATCGAAATCGTCATTGATGGCGATGAAGCGAACGCCGTTCTGGGGGAAGGTGAAGTTGGTGTACAGCCCAGTCAGTGCGGAGTTTCTGCCCAGTCTGGAAAGGTCTTTGCAGAGGATAATCCCCACCTTGCCGGATTCCACCTGTTCCAGCATACTCTGAAAGCCGGGGCGGTCATAATTCGTACCGCTGAAACCGTCATCTACGAAGAATACCGGATTCGGGAAATGATGCTCTTTGGCATACTGCAAAAGAATGGACTTCTGATTTTCGATGGACAGGGATTCGCCCATCCGCTCGTCCTCCTGGGACAGTCTGCAATAAAGGGCGGTGATTTTTTCGGTTGCTCCTAACATTTCTGTTTCCTCCTTCGATGGAGCAACTGTCAGTACAAGATTGGTTGGATTTATTGTATCAAAATTCGTGGTGTTTGTCATTGGGCATCCTCCACTTTTTCTGTAAATTTTTTGGCGGTGATGCGTTCCAGCTTACGGATTAGGCTTTCCGTTCCCTCAAAGCTGCCGGTGACGGTGAAAACTGTCCCGGAGATTTCTTCCGTGATGGTAAGCTGGGGAATCCAGTAGGCGGAGAGATTCTTCACATGGATTCGACCGTCCTCACCGAACCAATAGTTTCCACACCGCTGTTTTTCGCATTGCTGGGAGAAACGGTATTCGGGAGCAGCGTTCGCTGCTTCCGATAAGATCGTTGTTTTTTGTTCTTTCATAAATAGCGTCCTTTCTTTTGAATGACAGAATGAAGGAATCAGATTTCCTGTTCCTGCTGATGGTTTCGATTTTGTGCCTGCTCAATATCCTTGCGGACGGAATCAATGTGGGATTTGATTTTCCAAAGCTGCTGAGAATCCTCCCGGATGGACTTGAACTGGGCATAGGTTTCTTCATGCTCCTGTTCCAATCTGGCATACTCTGCATCCAGCTTCTGGCGGTCAAATTTGCCGTCCGGGAATTGGGCGGACAGTTTGCGGCGAGCTTCATAGAACTGTTTCAGCTCAGCGGCGTGGTCTGCCTTGTACTTCTCTTTGGCACGGGTGAACTTGATTTTCTGCAAGCCGTCGTACACGGGCTTCATCTCATGGTAGGTGGTTAGATAGTCCGGCAGCTTGCGGATTTCTTTCATGCGGGCAGTTTGGCTGTCCAGCGTTTCCTTCAAAGCGTCGGAGGATTCCCGGAGCGTGTTTACCCGATCTTCCAGCGTATCCAGATCGTGAATCCCGTGCTCCATGAGATAGTTAAACAGGGCATTCATCTCCTTCAGGGTGTTGATTCGGGCTTTCTGGGAATAGGCTCCGGCGTTACGGCGATCATAGTAGGCTTGCAGCAGAGAAATCAAATCCGGGGTTTTGGGCTTGGACAGTTCGTCCTTTACCTCTTTCAGCCATTCCGCCAGAGCGGCGATTTTCTTTCGGATATCCCGGATGGCAGCATTGGTCGCTTTCACCCAGCGGTTGAACTCGCCCTTCTCGGTAGCGATGCCTTTGCGCTCCATTGCACGGACTGTGGGTCCTTCGTGGACGGTGGGCAGTAAATCTACGCCCTGCCGTTCATAGCTGCGGTGGTCGATGCGGCTAGGCAGTTCCTTTTCGGAAAACTTGGCATTGCACAATTCCGCCCAAGCCTGCCGCCAGTGCTCCAGCGTTTCGGGACTGCCCCAGTCGGTGGTGGGGACGGCATTGAACACATAGTCGCCGGTTCCGTCGGGGATGCGCTCTCCCTTTTCGTTCAGCACATATTCCCGCCGCTGCTTGTTGCCCCACTTTCCGTTCGGCTCAATGGGACGGATGGGGCACATCACATGGAAGTGGGGATTGGAAATACCGCCGTCCTCTTTGTCGGGGGAATGCACGGCGAAATCCACGATCATGCCCCGGCTCACAAACTGCTCCAACAAAAACTGCCTTGCAAGCGCGCTGTTCTCCTCCATGGAAAACTCGTTCTGCAAGGCTATGTCAAAGCTATATGCAAGCTGGGCTTTCTTTCCACGCTCCACTTTCTCCACGGCGTCCCAAAGGGTTTCCCGGTCGGCGTACTCCGGCGGGGCATGGGCGGGCAGCAGAATTTCCGAACAGACCACACCGCCCTTGCGGGTGTAGTCGCTGTCCTCGCCGTAGTATTCACTGTGGAGCTTTTCTCCGGCACGGTAGGCGGCTGCGGCAACGGCAGACTGTCCGGCGCTGCGCTTGATTTGGGTGACATGAAAATGAAACAGTGCGATAGTCAAGTCCTCCCTTGGTCATGCTTGTGGATTGCTTCCGCAAGCAAAGTCTGAACCTCCGGCAGAGCAAAGATGGATTCCGCAAGAGCGTAGAACTCCACTTCCGTCAGAGCCTTTACCGTGGGAGCCACGCTCTCTACAGCGGCACCACGGGTGATGAGCCGGTGAGTGCGCTTTTGCCGTTCGCCTTTCTCACAGTAGGCAATCCGGTTTTCATACTGCTGCGCCTTGTGTTGGAGCTGAACAAGCTGCTGCTCACAGGCGGCACGTTCGGCTTCCAGCTGGGATAGGGATTTCTGTTTTGACATTTTTGAATGACCTCCTAAAAGATTTGGATAAAAAATGACCGCCAGCATTTACTGACGGTCAGACTTACGATATGAAAACTTGGTCAGCGGGAATGGTTTGCAAAACCGTTTCTGCTGACCGAGTCTGCAAGGATAGCCGCATAGCGGCGCAAGGGGTGCAGCCCCTTGTTCGGAACGCAGTGACGCAAGACAGCCCGGACATTCAGGGGCCCGGGCTGTTCGCTCCGCAGGACGCACATACGGGGATTACCCCGTATAGAAGTGCGCCCTTAGTGCCTAAGGGTTAACTCAACTACAGGAGCCGCCAGTACCGGCACCGTGGGGTGTCAGAACTGGCGGCGAAATTGTTATTATGCTTTGCGTGTGCAGTAGGAGTAGACAGCGAGACATAGGAATAGGGGGATTTCAACACAGTATGCCCCCAGCATCACATAGGGTGTCCAAATTGCGAGATTGCCCATGTTCCAGAAGGCAAAATCAACGAGGGTATAAAGGAAGCTGGTCTGCAAAGCCACGCCGCCTGCGGGGAGAATGGTATAAATCCATTGTCCGATCTCAGAAGGCAGGGCCACATAGAGGATCACAGGAAGAATGCAGCATACTAGTGACACGGAGAGGGAAGCAACCACATTTCGGAGCCTGGAGGAAAGAAACAGGGTAAAGCTCACGGTTGCCAGCAAGCACAGCAGATACCCTCCAGCGCAGATCCATTGCAGCTGGCCGAGATTCAAATTTGACAGATTGACAATGGAATACAGCATCTGTATGGAGGTTTTCGTGCATTCCCAGCCGTACAGGCTGTTGGACACCAGAAGAAACACCACAGCGCAAAGGGAAAAGGCGGTGCCGCAAATGAGCAGCGCAGACAGTAGTTTCGTTATGGCAAATTTCACCCGCCCATATTTGGTGCAGCGGTAGATATCATCGGCACCCGTCTGATAGTCCGAAGTGAAAATGGGCGCGGCGATCACTGTGCAGAACAGGACGATGAGAAAGGACAGAAGCAGCTGGTAGTCCATTGCATCCGTAATATAGCCGGGATAGAGCTGGTAGGGCGTTTCCACCCGGCTGTATAGGCGTTTTGCGGCTTCCTGCGCTGCTGGGTGGTCTTTCTGCTCCAGTTTCATCAGCGAAACCAGTCTGGCTTCACAGGCGCCATAGAAGTTCTCGATTTTCTCGGGGGAGATATCCATCAGAGAAGCGGCGATACCGCTGTCGGGATCAGCAAAGGCTTCCCGGACGCCGTGAAGCAGCGGTGCGTAAGGCAGAATTTCCGTTTCATAGACTCCGTCCGGCAGGTCATAGGTATTTTCCACACCGTACTTTGTCAGACAAGTTTGATAGGCTTCCACAGCCTGTCTTACCTTTTGCGGAGTTACCTCACCCATGGTGTCCGATTGCAGCGTTTTCAGATACTGTACCGCATCCAGGCCAAGGAGTTTTACGGTATCTCCGTTGGCATCCCGATAGGTGACATAGGAAAAGGTGGTTGGGATGTATGCCATCACCAGTGACAGCACCAGCGAAAAGGTAAGCAGAATCAATGTCAGCCGGGTTTTGAGCACCCGTTTCAGTTCTAATTTCATCAGACGCATGATTTATCTCCTTTCCGGGGCTTCCTGGGGAAACAGCCACAAATACAGATCTTCCAGACGGGGCGTCACAGCGGCGGAATTGGATACAGACGGTTCCTCCGACAGATAGCGTATGGATATTTCCCCGCTTTCCTCATTGCGTAGATTGACGATGGGCAATCTTCTTTCATATTCCCCGAGGGCGCTTGCTGGGATTGTGGCAGTCCATACCTTGCCCTCCACCAGCTTGACCAGTTCCTCCGTGGTACCGCAGGCCAGCAGTTTTCCGCCCTTTATCACCGCGTTCCGGGTGGCGATGTACTCCACATCGGAGACAATGTGGGTGGAGATCAGCACAATCCGGTCATGAGCAAATTCCGAGAGCAGATTCCGGAAGCGCACCCGCTCTCCGGGATCAAGTCCGCTGGTTGGCTCGTCCAGAATCAAAACCTCCGGCTCGTTCAGCAGAGCCTGAGCAATGCCCACACGGCGCTTCATACCGCCGGACAGCTTGGCAATCTTCTTGCGCCGAACATGGGTAAGGGTCAGCTGTTCCAGCAGTTTGCCAATTTTCCGCTTGCTGTCCGCCGCCGTCAGTCCTTTCAGAACGGCAACGTATTCCAGATAATCCTGTACCGTGAACTCGGGATAGAACCCGAACTCCTGTGGCAGATAGCCAAAGATATCCCGGTACCGCTGCCCCAGGGTAGAAATGGGAATACCGTCATAAGCGATTTGACCAGAGGAGGGCTGCATGATTCCAGCAAGCATCCGCATCAAGGTGGTTTTTCCCGCACCGTTGGCACCCAGCAGCCCCCAGACACCGGGGGTAAGCCGCAAGGAAATGTCGTCCACCGCTGTCATGTCTTTGAAGCGTTTTGAAATATGTTCCATGCATAAATCCATAATGTGTATCCTTTCAGATTACTTGCATTTCTGCGTAAGCGCAGTTGTGGAGAAGATAGTGAAACTGATGACAGCAAAAAACAATCAGCAGGGTGCATACCCCAATCCAGCCCGGAGATGGGCGGAAAAAAAGGTGGAAATGCCGGTGTGCCAGAGAAAGCCCCACAAGCAGAAAACTGCACAGCCCCATACTTCCCGCAAGAAACTGTCGGGGACAGACATGCCCCAACAGATAGAGACCTCCGCTGCATGCCAGCAGAAAGGGAAAGAGTATGGAAACCACTGCACTGCTTGGCTGTAATGCAGTTTTTACTGCTGCTGTCAACAGAATACCGCCAAGCAACGCACCATCGCCGATTCCGATGATGATGAGCCTTGCCATAAGCAGCCGAACGGAAGAAAACCGTGCTGCCGCTTCCACTTCCTGCATCCGATAACGGATGGAGCGGTACAGAAACGGCGGTGCTGTCATAAAGGTGAGAA
>CAMGCA010000081.1 GCA_946011705.1 uncultured Clostridia bacterium
GCTTGGCGCGGCGAACCTTGCCCTAGCGGACAGTCTCGATCATCGCCACGTGGGGGGAATGCAGGGGGAAGACCTTCTCACAGCCAACGCCGTAAGAGATGCGGCGAACGGTGATGGTCTCGCCAATGCCGCCGTGCTTCCGGGCGATGACAGTGCCTTCGAACACCTGAATACGCTCGCGGGAGCCTTCCTTGATGCGCACATGCACACGAACGGTGTCGCCGACCTTAGCCTCGGGCAGCTCCTCCTTCATGTACTGGCTGTTCAGAGCCTTAACCAAATCCATTTCTTTGTCCTCCTTAAATATTAGGCGTTCATACGCAGCAGCCGCTGCCAGAGGACGCACCCTGATTTCAGACCGACCTATTTTAGCACAGCCGCATCAAAAAATCAAGTATTTTTTATTGTTTTATTCCGATTTCTGCCAGACCCATGAAAAAGAATTGGTTGCATTCGCGATCATTGTATGATATTGTGAACAAAAACGATTGTGAGGTGGGGTTATGAAACGGTTCCAAAAGGTCTATCTGGAAATCACCAACCGGTGCAATCTGCGCTGCCGCTTCTGTCCCGGTACCCGGCGGGAGCCACGGCAGCTTTCTGAGGAGGAATTTTGCCGGATTCTTGCCAAGCTGCGCCCCTACACCAACTTTCTGTACTTTCATCTCATGGGAGAGCCGCTGTGCCACCGGTCCCTTGGCAGGTTTCTGAAGCTTTCTCAGGCGTTTGGATTCCGGGTCATTCTCACAACCAACGGAACGCTGCTGGGTCGCCAGCGGGAAATCCTGCTGAACGCTCCGGCTCTGCACAAGGTCAACGTCTCCCTCCACGCCTTCGAGGCCAATGATCTGGATATCCCTTTCTCGGAGTATCTGGACGGATGCTTTTCCTTCGGCAAGGCGGCACAGGGCGGCCCTCTGGTGGTCTACCGGCTGTGGAACCAAGGCGGCGCGGACGAGAGAAACGAGGAAATCTTGTCGGCCATGGCAAAGGCCTTTCCGAAACCATGGATCACGGAGCGCCGGGGCACCCGGATCGCGGACCGGGTCTATCTGGAATACGGCGAAAAATTCGACTGGCCGGATTTGAGCGCGGAGGACGGCGGAGGTGATCTGTTTTGCTATGGCCTGCGGGATCAGATCGGCGTCCTCTGTGACGGCACCGTGGTTCCCTGCTGTCTCGACCACGAGGGTGATATCGCGCTGGGAAACCTGTTTCAGCAGTCCTTGGAGGAGATTCTGTCCTCCCCCCGGGCACAGGCGCTCTATGACGGCTTCTCCCGGCGGGAAGCCGTGGAACCGCTTTGCCGGCGGTGCGGATACGCCAGACGGTTTACATAAGGGGTTGTCTCATTAAGAAATTGTTACGTCAAATTGTACAAAGAAAAAGAAACAACTGTCATTCCGAGCCATCCCGCAGGATGGCGTGGGAATCCGTTCTCCTGAAAAATGCTGGTAATCTGAACATTTCAAGGGGTATACGGATTGCCACACCAGTGACTGCGGTCACTGGTTCGCAATGACAGTTCTTTCATTTGTGCACTGTTACTCTGGTGAGACAGTCCCTCCTTATTCCTGTAATAGCGAAGTTCGTTCCCCCTGCCAGAATGTCTGGGTCACATAGGCTCCCACCGCCCAATGGGTCAGGGCGATGGAGCGGTACTGATACCAGTAATGAATGGCGATGGGCTGGGCGGTACAGCAAAACCAAAGAAACGGCAGCGCCGCCGCGAACAGCAGGTACAGATGGGCGGCGAAGGCGGACAGCCGCAGCTTCCGCCGCAGGGCACAGACCCAGACGGACAGCGCCGTCAGTCCCGCCCCCAGCAGATAGACCACCTTTCCCTCCGGGTCGCTGAAAATCACCGACCGCAGGTTCTCAAAGGCCAGGGACAGGCTGTAGTACTGCTCATAGCCTTCGGATTTTTCGATGCCCACCCGTCTGCAGAACGCCGCCAGGCCATCCGCCAGGCCATCCGCGGAGGTCAACAGGCTGGTCAGCGTCAGCTTCGCCAGCCACATGAGGGCATACCCCGCCAGCCAGATCAGGAAGCACCGGAGCATCCACCTCAGGGAAACAGTTTTCCCCTGCCGAGCCCGCAGTACCGCCAGATACACCAGCGGGACGCCCACCGCAACCAGCGGCGTGGTGTAGCAGTCAAAGTACATGGTCAGGATTCCGATTTCCAGAAAGAACACACCGTCCCACCGGGGCCGGTCCGTCAGAATCGGAACCGCCAGCATGGCAAGAAACGCAATCAGGAAGCAGGGCAGAAATTGCAGACTGCCCACAATCACCTGGGGGCGCACCAGAATGATACTCACCGCGAAGGCAAAGGCTGTCTTTCCGTCCACCCGCTTGGCAAGGTCGCAGAGTACCAGAGCGAACAAGGCAAAGAACAGCGCGCCGGCGTATCGTTTGATCTGGTAGTAATCGAAAAACACCAGCAGCCACCGCAGAATCGCCCGGAATCCCATCCAGTAGCGGACATACAGAAATTCCCCGTCAGATGGTTCCCCAACGCTGTACAGCTCCAGGCATTTGACGGGGTAGTCCTCTTCCTTCTCCAGCTCCACATTACTGTACATATAGAGCGGATTGGTCAGAACGGACCCCAGGTAATGCCGGTTCATGCCGCCGGTTGCCCGGAGGATGGTGGTATCCGTGGCGTTGTCCAGCAGAGAGTTGGTTTTCCGGTCCCCGATCACCGGGTACTGCCCCTCCAGATACAGGCCATAGGAGGATTCCAGCAGATTCTCGTTGATTCTCCCCTGGGGCGCGAAGCAGGCAATCAGCAGCGCGCCCAAAGCAATAACCACCGACAGGCAGAAAGCAACGGCGCATTTTCCAAATTCCCCCCAAAAACCGGGGCGGGTTTCTTTCAATCTCATAAGCGTTCTCCACCAATGTTGTTGCGTTGCCTATTATTCTATCAAATCTCTTGCCAAAGCGCAACACCCAACCGGAATCCCGCGCAAAAACTGTTACATTGCAATCCGATGGAAAGTGTGCTAGAATGGTGGAAAAAGGAGGTAATCCCATGGAGCTTGTATTATTAACCGCCCTAGGCGTCGGCGGTGCTACAGTCATCGGCGCTGTCGCCGGGTTTCTGATCAAGGACATTTCTCACCGGTTCAGCGACCTGGTGCTGGCCTTTGCCGCCGGGGTCATGCTGGCCGCCGCCGTGCTGGGGCTGATCCTTCCCTCTTTGGACTATGGAAACGTGTTCATTACGGTAGCGGGCATTTTTGTCGGCGCCATCTGCCTGAATCTGGCGGACCGGCTGGTGCCTCACCTGCACCATCTGGCGGGCGTGGATTCCGAAGCCCACCCCGGAAACCAAAGGCTTAACAAGGTGCTGCTGTTTGTGCCCGCCATCGCCATTCACAACCTGCCCGAGGGTCTGGCCGCCGGCGTGAGCTTCGGATCGGAAAATGTGGCGGAGGCCATGCTCATCGCGGGGGGCATCGCCCTGCAGAACATCCCCGAGGGCATGGTCATCATCGCCCCCATGCTGGCTGCAGGTATCAGCCCCAAGAGGACATTCCTGTGCGCTCTGGCAACGGGTCTTATCGAGGTGCTGGGCACGCTTCTCGGCTACTTCGCCGTCAGCGTGGCTTCCGCCATTTTGCCCTTCGCCCTGGCCTTCGCGGGCGGAACCATGCTGTATGTTATCAGCGACGAGATGATCCCCGAAACCCACCACGACCACGAAAGCAGCGCCACCTACGCCCTGCTGGTTGGTTTCTGCGTGATGCTCATTTCCGATGTATTGCTGGGATAAGGAGAAACGTACATGAAAAAGACAGTGTTATTTGATCTGGACGGCACCCTCACGGACTCCGGCGAGGGGATCATCAACTGCGCCGCCCTGGCCCTGGAGTATTTCGGCCTGCCCGTCCCCTCCCGGGAGGAACTGCGGGTATTTGTGGGGCCTCCGCTGTATGATTCCTTTCAACGGTTTGGGGATCCGGCAGACCGGATGGATGAGGCCATTAGAGTCTACCGCAGCCGTTACATTCCCACGGGTATGTTTGAAAATACCCCTTATCCCGGTGTAAAAGGGCTGCTGGAAACCTTGAAAAACGAAGGCTATACCCTGTATGTCGCCACCTCCAAGCCGGAGGAAATGTCCGTGACCATTCTGGAGCGATTTGGCCTTGCCCCCTACTTTGACCGCATCTGCGGTGCGTCAACGGATACCTCCCGGAGCACCAAGGACGCTGTTATCGCCTATCTTCTGGCGCAGAGCGGCGCAAAAGAGGATATGGTCATGGTGGGCGACACCAAATACGACGTACTGGGTGCCAAGGCCCACGGAATTCCCGCCATCGGCGTCAGCTGGGGCTACGGCAGTGTGGCTGAAATGGTGCAGGCCGGGGCCATCGGTATCGCGGATACCATGGAGGGTCTGCTGGAACTGATCAAAAAGGCGTAATCGCAATGCCGGGAGGTCTCCACGCTTCCCGGCACCACCATTTTTCTGTAAAGCGCTTTTTTTCCTTGACAAACTTGCCATGCGGTGCTAGAATACCTTGGCAATCAGTTGAATACTTTTTGATTCGGAGTGATACCCAAGAGGCCGAAGGGGCTCCCCTGCTAAGGGAGTAGGCGGTCAAAAACCGCGCGAGGGTTCAAATCCCTCTCACTCCGCCACAGAAGAACCGCCGATTGGCGGTTTTTCTGTATCTGGAGAGATGTCCGAGCGGTTTAAGGAGCCAGTCTTGAAAACTGGTGATGGGGCAACCCACCGTGGGTTCGAATCCCACTCTCTCCGCCAGCAAGCCCCCGCCGGGAAATCCGGCGGGGGCTTTCGTTATTCGGCGGGAAGCTCCGGCATGGGGAGTTTGGTGCCGTCAGGGAATTGGATATAATCTACATTTTCCAATGCAATCGGTATGGAAAACATACCATTGGAACGGTTTTCACCAGAGGCGCCAACTGTATTACCACTGAGATAGACACTGGTTCCATCCTTCATGACTATGTCTCCGCCAATGCTATTGGGCGCATCCTCGCCGGCTTCGTAGGTACATACTGCGCCGATGGGAGAGAGCTTGATAGATGTAATGCGTGCTTTCTGTACCACATGCTCGTTGGGTCTGTCAAACTCGAGCACATAGTCAACAGGCTCGTCAATCAGTTCTACCACCGGCACATTGCTCTTGGTAAAGGTAATCGTGAAGTCCCAGTTTCCCTCTGCCAGTGTCTCCCGGGGATACAGTTTTTCCGCTTCCTCCTCCGTGATCATGCCCAGCTTCGGCTCACAGCCGTATTTTTTCTCCAATTCCGTGGCATAGGCGTCATTTTCGTATTCTGCTATCAGATTCTCAAAGTGGATTTCACAGGTCTTCCCATTTTGAAACGCGGCGTTATTACTGGATATCAGGTATACCAGATTGTGGGTATTGGAAAGCCCATCTCCGTCATCGCGCATATTCCATGTGGAACTGGCTCCACTGTCCTGCATCTCGATAAAACATCCGTTGGTCCACAGCACCGGCGGAGCAGGATTATATCCCTCCTTGACCGTTCTGTCGAGATATACGCCCTCCGGGGCAGTGATTCCAAATACAACATACGCGTTATAGTCATCAGACAGGACCGATTTCAGCTCAATCGTATAGCCGTTGCAGGTTTGCTTCTGACTGATATCCTGCGTGTGTTCCTCCACAAATTCCACCTGCCCCTGAGACAGGGGCTTTTCGCTCTCCTTGGAAAAATAGGTCACAAACCAATTTTGTGCCGCCGCGCTGGCAGATACCGCCAGCAGCGATACCAGCACCGCCGCGATCAGAAGCTTCCCTGCCCAGCCGCCAACGGAGCGGCGTTTTTTATGTTCCTTCGTCATGTTCAATATCCTCCTGTGGGTTTCCCCGGAGGCGGTCACTTTGGAAAAAGCGGCTTTGTAATCGTCCTTAAACATTGGCATCCACCTCCTGTAGGGATTTTCTGAGCAATTCCCTGCCACGCCGCAGCTGGGCACAGACCGTATTCTTGGGTATTTTCAGGATTTCCGCGATTTCCTGTGTGGAGTATTCCTCGTAGTAGTGCAGATAGATGGGCAGGCGGTATTTTTTGGGCAGCGCCATCACCGCGTAGAACAGGTCGGAATGGGCCGGGTTGTCAAAGGACAGGGTAGCCGCATAGTCGTCGTAGTTTTCCTGCCGCCACCACCGGGCCTTCGTCATGTTTTTGCACTCATTGACGGCCACCCGGATCAGCCAGCGCTTGACGTGCTCCTCACTTTCAAAGGGCTTTTCCTCCTTCAAAAGCTTGACAAACACATTCTGGGTGATGTCCTCCGCGTCCGCCGCCGATTTTATGTAGTTGAATGCCACCCGGAATACGGTGTCGATGTAGCTTTCCGCGTAGCGCGTGAATTGCTCTGGATTCATCATATCGTTTTCTCCTTGAAAAGCTTTTCACCTATTATACAACCGGAAGAGGGCATTTGATTGCGCGGCGAAGAAAAATTTTCCTTGATTTTATACCGAAAACGAATACAATAGAAAGCATATTTCACGGAAAGGTTGAAGCAGCTATGAACAAAATCGTCATTCCCCAGGGCTACAGCCCCAAGCTGGATGCCTACGACACCCAGCGTGCCATCGCCTACATCAAGGATACCTTTCAGGAGGAGTTTTCCAAGGCGCTGAACTTAAAGCGTGTCTCCGCTCCCCTGTTCGTCACCGAGAATTCCGGCCTCAACGATAACCTGAACGGCTATGAGCGGCCTGTGTCCTTTGATATTCCCGCCGTAGGGGCCGATGCGCAGGTGGTGCATTCCCTCGCCAAATGGAAGCGTCTGGCTCTGAGGCGGTACCACTTCACCGTGGGCAACGGCCTGTACACCGATATGAACGCCATCCGCCGGGACGAGGAGCTGGACAACGTCCACTCCATTTATGTTGACCAGTGGGACTGGGAGAAGGTCATTACCCGGGAAAACCGGAATCTGGACTTTTTGAAGCTCATTGTCCGGGCCATTGTCAAGGCTATCTGCGATACCAACGACCGGCTCCACGTCCGCTATCCCCAGCTGCGCACCGAGCTGGGCCGGGAGGTCAGCTTCATCACCACCCAGGAGCTGGAGGATCTGTACCCTGAACTGCCCACCGGCTCCCAGCGGGAAAACGCCTATGTAAAGGAGCACCGAACCGCCTGCATTATGCAGATCGGCCGGGCCCTGCGCTCTGGCAAGCCTCACGACGGCCGGGCGCCGGACTACGACGACTGGGACTTAAACTGCGACATTTTCTTCTGGGACGACACCCTGAGCAGAGCGCTTGAGGTCTCCTCCATGGGCATTCGTGTGGACGCGGAATCCCTTGACCGTCAGCTGACGGAGGCAGGCTGTGACGAGCGCCGCGCCCTCCCCTTCCATCAGATGCTTCTGAAGGGTGAGCTGCCCCTGACCATCGGCGGCGGCATCGGACAGTCAAGACTTGCCATGCTGATGATGGGCTGCGCCCACATTGGCGAGGTGCAGTCCAGTGTCTGGGATCAGGCTACGGTGGAGGCCTGCGAAAAGGCGGGAATTCGACTGCTGTAATACAGAAAGAGCTTGTGCAATTGTTACTTCGCAATGACAGTTCTTCTATTTGTGCACTTTTACTTTAGTGAGACAGCCCCTTTTGGTATTAGGAAAACCACCGGCACAGCCGGTGGTTTGATTATAGTTCCATGAACGTATCCAGATTGAAGAAGTACAGCAGTTTCCGCTTGACGGGCATCTCATAGATCCGGCTCAGGGCATCGGCGTAGGTCTGCACCTGAAGGCTGTAACGATCAGCGGCGTTTTGGATGGTTTCCTCTGTTACCCGATCTGTTTTGAAATCGATTACCGTGATTCCCTCCGGCTCCAGAAGGGCGCAGTCCACA
>CAMGCA010000082.1 GCA_946011705.1 uncultured Clostridia bacterium
AACACGGATAACCTCCAGATTGTGCCGCAGACCGACCTCAAAGTCGTTGGGGTCGTGGGCGGGGGTCATCTTGACGCAGCCGGTGCCGAATTCCATTTCCGCATAATCGTCAGCAACAACGGGAATCTCCTTGTTGACCAGCGGCAGAATGACCATCTTGCCGACAATATCCTTATAGCGGTCATCGTTGGGATTGACACAGACGCCGGAGTCACCCAGCATGGTTTCGGGACGGGTGGTGGCTACGATCACCTCACCGCTGCCATCGGCCAGAGGGTAGCGGATGTGCCACAGGTGGCCGGGCTTGTCCACATACTCCACCTCGGCATCAGACAAGGCGGTGACACAGTGGGGGCACCAGTTGATAATCCGGCTGCCCTTGTAGATCAGGCCTTTCTCATACAGAGAGACAAACACCTCCCGGACAGCCTTGGAACAGCCCTCGTCCATGGTAAACCGGGCGCGATCCCAGTCGCAGGAAGCGCCCAGCTTCTTCTGCTGCTCTACAATCCGGTTGCCGTACTTATTCTTCCAGTCCCAGACCCGCTCCAGGAATTTTTCCCGGCCAAGATCGTAGCGAGTCAGGCCCTCCTTGCGCAGCTCCTCCTCCACTTTAATCTGGGTGGCAATGCCTGCATGGTCAACACCGGGAACCCACAGGGCATTGTAGCCCTGCATCCGCTTAAAACGGATCAGGGTATCCTGCAGGGTTGCGTCCATAGCGTGGCCCATGTGCAGCTGAACGGTCACATTTGGAGGGGGCTTCACTATGGTGAAGGGATTATTGGTATCGTCCTTCTCCGCATGGAAGTAGCCGCCGTCCTGCCACATCTGGTAGATCCGGGACTCAACCTGCTGAGGCTCGTAGATCTTTGGTAATTCTCTTGCCATATTCTTCGCTCCTTTAATCAATAAGAAACGCCCTGAGTCGCAACGACTCAGGGCGAAAGACTTTCCGCGGTACCACCTGAATTCCCTTTCGGGCACTCAAACTGCTGTAACGGGCAGACCCGTACTCCCCTACTGCCTTCGGGAAGTCTGTTCCGGGGCGACCATCCGCTTATCACCGCATGCCCTCGCACCACCCGGGCACTCTCTTTCCGGTTCAGGAAGCGGAACCTCCCCGTCCTCACATTTACCTGCTTAAGTTAGCATATTTTCCGCAAATTGTCAACCGGTTCCTGATGATCTTTTACGCCTGGAATCTTTCTGCTTGACGTTTGGCGTCTCAGACCATATAATAAGATATCTTTATTGTATTGCGAGTGACCCAAATGAAATTATCACTGGTAGTTCCCTGCTATAACGAGGCGGAAAATGTTGCCGCTTTTCAGGATGCGGTTATTTCCGCTTTCTCCGGATGCGGCTATGATTATGAGATTGTATTTGTCAACGACGGCAGCACAGACGCAACGCTGCATAATCTGCGAAAGATTCACGCCGCACAGAAATGCCCGGTTCAGGTAATTTCCTTCTCCCGGAACTTTGGCAAAGAGTCAGGGCTGTATGCCGGCCTGGAGCACGCCCGGGGCGAATATATTTCCCTGATCGACGCAGACCTGCAGCAGCGGCCTGAAATTGTTCGGGATATGGTTCAGATTCTGGATGAAGAACCGGAGATGGATGTGGTTGCGGCTTACCAGGACCGCCGTGGAGAAGGCAGGGTGCTCTCTTTTTTCAAGAGAAGTTTTTATACCCTGATCAACAAACTCTCCCGGGTATCCCTTCAGCCGGATGCCAGCGATTTTCGGACCTTCCGCAGAAGTGTTCGTGACAGCTTGTTATCCCTTGGGGAATATCACCGTTTCTCTAAGGGCTTGTTTGCGTGGGTCGGGTATGAAACCAAATTTATCCCCTACACCGCCTGCGAACGAGCCTCCGGCACCACAAAGTGGAGCTTCTGGAAGCTGGTGGAGTACGCAATCGAGGGAATTATCGGTTTCTCCACTGCCCCACTTCGGCTTGCCACCGTTTTGGGCAGCGTTTCCGGAGTCGCCGCCATTCTCTACCTGATCTGGGTCATCATCGAAAAACTGGTCTGGGGAATTGCCGTTCCGGGATACGCTACCATTATTGTTCTTTTGCTTCTGTTCAGCAGTATTCAGCTGTTCTGTATCGGAATCATTGGCGAGTACATTGGCAGAATCTTTGAGCAGAGTAAGGATCGACCCATTTATATTGCCAAGGAAGTTTTGGATTATCCGGAAAAGTAACAGTTTACCCCGCAGACGCTGCGCCGTCTGCGGGGTGTTTTGTATCATTGAACCTCTACCACGCGGATATCATCGAGAGAATAGTCTGACTGGGTCATGACAATATCGGCAATTACCGCCACATCCGCCTGCTGCAGTCCACCCTCCGGGGAAGATACGGCAACGGAGATTCCCTCGCCGGACATATAGGCGACACAATCGGTATAGCCCTTGGCGATGATCAGGCTTTCAATCTGCGCTTCGCTGAGGGCAGTCTGGACGATTTCCTCCAGCTCCATGGCGGATTCTACGTCCTTGGAACCTTCGCTGCCGGAATACGCCATCGCCTCCTGCAGAAGATTGACGGCATTGTCTCTGGCCTGCTGGCGGGACAGGCGTACGGCGGCAAAGTAGTCAGTGGATGTTGAAATGGTGTCCTCTCCTGCCGCAATTGCTTCCATGTCTCCGCTAAGTACCAATGTATCTTCGTTCATGACCTTCTGCGTATCCAGAGAATCCTCCAGACTGGCGGCTGTCTTATCCTCTGTATAGAGCCAGTTGACATAAATTCCGGCGCAGACCGTTACCAGAATCGCGGCGGCAACCAGATTCTTCTTCCAAACTTTCATAAAAAATGCCTCCATTCATTTCATTTTCAAAACACTGATACGGTCGGTGGTGAGGCCGGTAGCGCTCCTGACCGCTTCCACCACTGCCAGACGAACAGAAGCGTTATCTGCCCCCTGGCACACGATGACCGCCCCAAGATAAGTCGGCGCTTTCACTTGCCGGATCAGACCGGTTTCCTCCCTGCCTGAGCCGGAAACCAGCACAGTTTCCCGGTGGCTGTTATTCCCGCTTTCGTCAGAGGATACATTTTCGTTGGTTTGATAAAGGGTCTCTTCTCCCGCGGCCTGGGGCAGAAGAACGGATACCTTACCGGCTCCGGATATCTCGCCCAGTATTTTCTCCAGAGCTTCCTGAAGGGGAACATCCTGATTGTTTATTTCCTGACTGGCCGGTACCGGATTCTCTGATGCCTCTTCTTTGTACGGGAAGGCCATCAGCGCAATTCCTGCCAGCAGCACGATGATCGCAAACCGGTACTTTTTCAGAAGCTCAAAAATCGTTTGTTTGCCAGCTACCCAATCCATTCCTGCCGCTCCTTTGGAATCCCCAGTTCAGAAGCGATCATCTGGGAAAGTCTGCTTCTGGACAGGGGCGATATTCTGCCGGCAATGCTTACACTGACAGGAATGCAGTCTTCGTCCAGTGATACATTGGCCTGTATATCTGCTTCCATTGTCTTTGCTCTGCTTAAGATATATGCTTCCACACGCTGCTTTATGTATTCTCTTCTGATGTCCTCCGCCGCGGCAGCGCCTTCACTTGCTACTGCCTCCGCGTCTCCGGTGATGTCCGGCAGTATGGATTCCCAGACAGATACGTTTGTTCCGGCGATTGGCTGAATCAGAAGGATTGTCATGAAGACTCCGCACAGCATTCTGACGATGTTTCCACTGGAACTGCGCTTTGTCAGGGAAACGATAATCCCGCATAGCAGAGCAGCCGCCACAATTCGCGTTACATATTCCAACAGGCCGTCCATCAGTTCATACCCCGCATAAAGCATACGGTGCTGATCAGCAGCAGAAGGCAGCATGTTCCGGCCATGGCGAGAATCAATCCCATCGCAGCGGAAAAGATGTCCAGCAGACCGCCTATCCCTTTTGGGTCAAGAAGTGTGCAGACGGCTCCGGCGGCTTTCAGCATCAGATAATGCGCGCCGATTTTCAGGAAGGGGTCCAGTAAGATTGCAGCTGCCGCAAGGATTCCATAGACACCGGCGGCATTTTTCATTGTGCCTACGCTGACCAGCACCGCTTCAGACGCATCCGACAGGATTCCTCCAACCACCGGAACAACGGTAGAAATCGTCAGTCTCGCCGCTTTTAAGGCTGCCGCGTCCGTTGTTCCGCTGATAACCCCGGTTATGCCCATGTAAGAGGTATATACAATCAGGATTGTTTTCAGACACCAGGTTACGAAGCTCTTAACCAAATCATACATTCTTTTCAGCGCTTCATCTCCCAGTGCGCAGCTGGCAATTCCAAGGGCCAAAAGCGCAAATACCATCGGTGTGAAAAAAGCGGTAATCAGGCTGCTGAGCACCGTATCAAACACTGTCGTGCCCATATATAATGCGGTTGCGGATGTCATACCTCCCTGAGCTGCGAGGGCTGCCGCCATCACCGGCAGCAGCAGTTTTCCGTACCCACATAGTTCGTTGATCGTATCACATCCGAGCCGGATCATGGAGTTGGCGGAAGACATAAGCTGAACGGATACGATGACAGCACCACACAGATTCACCGCGTCTTTGGAAAAGCCGGAGAAGGTGCGAAGCACGCTGATGAGCAGCGCGGAAGCAATGACACCAAGGCTAAGTCTGGCGGCCTCTTCCAAATCCGGGCGAATCAGCGAGCAGGCTTTCTTTAGAAGCTCAATAAGCCCCGCGCCGAAGTCATGGGTTTCCGCCGGCATCAGGCTGCTGCCGGAATTTGGTACTTCGGGCGCGGTATATTCCGCTGCGGACACGGGAAGGCAAAGGCATAAAACCAGAAAGATTGTGGAAACCAGTCGGATCATAATCCTCCGATCATCTCCTTGATGATTGTCATAAGTGTACGAAACATGGGTACGGAAAGGGTAAGCACCGCTGCTCCGCCCAGTATCTGCAGCATTTTACCCAAGGATGCGTTACCGGCATCTGCGCAGATTGATGCTGACAGTTCTGCGACCAGAGCAATGCCCACAGCCTTCAGCAGAATACTGATCAGACCGTCCGGCAGATGAAACAGGCGCTGAAGCTCCACCAGATAATTCAGAACTGGATTCAAAATCGTCACCGCTGCACAGGCCGCGATGCAAAGCGCAACGATTCCCATAACAGCGGATATATCCCGCTCCGTTTTATCGAGCGAAAGGCTGAGTATCACTGTCAGAAGGACAAGCGCCGTGGTTTTCCAGAAATCATCCATCAGAATTCAAACAGGTTTTTTACCAGGTCAAATAACTCCGCTATTTTTTGGGCAAGAATCATAAGAACCACTACCAGGCCGGCAAGGCTGGTCATAGTAGCCTGTTCCTCGCGTCCCGATCGGGAAAGCACCTGATTCAGAATGGAAACAATAATTCCCACCGCCGCTATTTTGAAAATCAGATCAATATCCATTTACGCAAAAAGAATCACCAATGCCGCGCCTGCGCACAGGCCCAAGGTCTGATAACTTCGCAGCCGGGCATCCCGGTTCTGTTCCAGCCGGGCCTGTTCCCGGCGGCAGATTTCCTGAACGGATTTGAGGCCCTGCAATTGTCCCGGAAGGTCAAAACACCCCAAGGTCTGTCCAAGCTGGCGCAGCGGCCGCCGAAGGCAGGCAGGCAGATCATGGCATTTTTCCATGGCTGCGCGCATACAGCCTCCCGCATCCGGCTCCGACTGCCATTCCAGTTCTCTGGCCAGATTTAGAAATACATCCCGCAGTACGCCGCCGCAAACCTTTGCTGCTTTTCGGGAAAGCTCAGGCAGTGGTGTCAGACGGTATTCCAGTTCCGAGGACATCATTTCCAGTGTGTTCAATAACTGCAGCAGCAGACGCTCCCGCTGCCGGTAATTGTATGCGATACTGAAACCAAAACCGCCGCAGCTGATTAGTATGAACATTGCTCCTATCCATCTCATGATACCACCCTTTCTACACTGTAGGACTTGTCCTTTTTTAGAAGGACGATCGTATGGAAGATTTTCCGATCCACAAGCGGCTGGTACACCACCCTCTGCTTCAAATCCAGCAAACCGGCTCCATGCGCTGTGGCAATCAGCCGCACACCGCAATTCGCCGCCTGAATCAGGCCGTAACAATCCGATTCTCCGGTGATTTCGTCCACCGCGATATAATCCGGGCGCATTGTCCGCAGCACCATGTCGATTCCCCTTGGCTTTGAATATCCATGAAGCACATCCATCCGCTTTCCCCTTTGAAGTCCCTCCGGAAAAAGCTCCTCACGCTCATCAACCACGCAGACCACACGATCTTTGGCGATTCTTCGGGCCAAATCTCTGAGCAGCGTCGTTTTGCCCCACCCAGGAGCGCCGACAACCAGAGTAGACTCCCAGGTGTCCGGAATTCTGTCCGCTATTCCCGGATAATCCCTTGCCACACGAATGCACACAGATGTGATTCTTTGAAAGCCGCCGGATGTGTCGCAATGGCATACCGCGTCACCGCATATACCGATTCGATGCCCACCGGGGGCGGTTAGATACCCCTGCTTTTTGGTACTGGCGCACCACGGAGAATACCGGCTGGCGGCATTCACCACATAGTTCAGGTCTTCCTGCCGCACAGTCTGTTTCAGCCAGACGCTCCCGGCAGCGGATACGATTTCCGGCTGGGCATTGAGCCTCAGCCGAAGCTCCTGCATGGTATCCCGTCCGACGCTGTCCACTTGCGCTCCGATTTCATGAGGCAGCACGGACAATAGCTGCTTCCACGCACAGATCATTTGCATCACTCCTGCCATAGACTATGCCGTCCGGATATGGAATAGCACAGAAAAAACCACTCCGCTTTCTTCGCGGAGTGGTTGACAGGAACCATCATTTTTTGTTCTTTTTGTAGATAATGTTCAGGCCCTTCAGCAGAAGATCCTTGTCCAGAATGATCTCCCGCTTGCACAGCGGCGCAATAAACTGGGCAAGGCCGCCGGTGGCAATCAGCGTGCAGCGGTGGCCGAGCTCTTCTTCCATCCGCTCCACCAGCCCGTCGATCATGGCGGCTGTTCCGTACATCATACCGCTGCGCATACAGTCAACGGTATTTTTGCCAATGACCTGTTTGGGCTGGTCCAGGCTGATTCCGGGAAGCTGGGCCGCCCGGCTGGTCAGCGCGTCCAGCGAAACCCGCACACCGGGAATGATCACGCCACCCATGTAAACATTGTCCGGCTCCACCGCCTCTATAGTGGTTGCGGTACCCAGATCCATCAGCAGCAGCGGCGCCTTGTATTCCGCAAGAGCCGCCACCGCAATGACAATTCGGTCGCTGCCCACCTGGGAGGGAACATCCACATGGATATTCAGGCCGGTTTTCAGGCCGGGGCCCACCACCATGGGCTGTTTTCCGATGATCTTGATAACGCCTGTCCGCACGGAGTTGAACACCGGCGGAACCACCGAGGAAATGATGCAGTCGTCAATGTCCGACCGTTTGACACCGTATGCTTCCAGCATGTTTTTGATTTCAACGCCGTACTGATCTGAGGTTCTGATGCTGTCGGTAGCAATTCGGGCCTTGAAAAGGATTTTGTCATCATGGATACAACCGATTACCAGATTGGTATTGCCAATATCAATTGCCAGAAGCATACGCGTTCCTCCTTATCGTTTCTTTGTCCGTGCCATCAAGTGCAGCAGTGCCTTTCCAATTACGGTAACGAGCACCGCCGCGATAATCGCCTCAGGAATACCGGAGGCAGTCACCGTGCCCATAACCAGTCCGAATACCGCAGTAATCGCAACGTTTTTCGCCTGTGCGTACTGCTGGGC
>CAMGCA010000083.1 GCA_946011705.1 uncultured Clostridia bacterium
AAGGAGAAGCGGGAAGTCATCGAGGTGCCGGATACGCCTTCTGAGTATGTGAAGAAGCTGGACAGAGAAGCGCTGGAAGGCAGCGCCGACTGTGGGAACGGATAGCTTCCCTCTTTTCCCGGGAGTATACGGCAGGTTCTACAGAAATCCGCAGACGGCTTTTGGGAAAAAATCCATTGCAATCCCCCAAGGACAATGTTACAATAACAGTGATAGCATTTCGGAAAAGCAGCACGGTTTTTGCCTGTGCTTTGTACAGTGAAGCAAAGAAGGAGATTACATACCATGATCCAGCTTAAGATTAACAACCGATTCGTGGAAGTGCCGGAGGGCGCCACGATTCTGCAAGCTGCCAGAAAGGTGGGAATCTTCATTCCCACCTTCTGCCATGATGACAACGAACGCCTTCCCGAACGCCGGGAGGATGGCTGTGAGGAAGATACCAAGTGCTGGATGTGCTCCTGCCAGGTAGAGGGACAGGACTACCTGGTCCCCGCTTGCAGCACCAAGGCGGAGAACGGCATGGTGGTGTGGACGGAAACCAAGGCCGTCCGGGATGCCCGCATTGCCATTCTCCGGGACAAGCTGTCCATTCACCCCATGGACTGCCTCAACTGCCGCAAGCTGGGAAGCTGCAAGCTGCAAAAATACTGCCAGATGTACGGCGTGGACGGCCCTTCCTACACGGCACCCTTTGTCCACCGGGAGAAAGACCTTTCCAACCGCTTCTACCTGCGGGATATGGATAAGTGCATCCGCTGCGGCAAATGTGTCCGCACCTGCCGGGACCTGGTGGGCATCAACGCCCTGAAAATGGTACGCAAGGACGACCTTATCTACATCGTTCCCAACGGTGGGGAAACCATAGCCGACACTGACTGCGTCTCCTGCGGCAACTGCGTGTCCGCCTGCCCGGTGGGCGCCCTCATGCCCAAGTCCCAGAACGACTTCCGGGTTTGGGAAACCAGGGTTGTCCGCACTACCTGTGGCTACTGCGGCGTGGGCTGTCAGATTGACTTCTCCGTGAAGAATGGGAAGGTGGTGGATGCCAAGCCGGCCAACGGCCCCTCCAACGGAGGACTGCTCTGTGTCAAGGGAAAGTTCGCCTATGACTATGTGAACCACCCGGACCGCCTCACCACACCCCTAATCCGCAAAAACGGCGTTCTGGAGCCTGCCTCCTGGGAGGAGGCCTTGGACCTGATTTGCGGAAAAATTCAGCAGGTGAAGGCAGAATACGGCCCCGATGCAGTGGCGGGCTTCTCCAGCGCCCGGGCCACCAACGAGGACAACTACATCTTCCAGAAGTTCATGCGTGCCGCCGTGGGCACCAACAATGTGGACCACTGTGCCAGACTGTGCCACAGCTCCACCGTCTCCGGCCTTGCCAACACCCTGGGCAGCGGCGCGATGACCAACCGGATTCAGGAGGTTTTGGACGCGGACGTGATTTTCATCACCGGCTCCAACACCACCGACACCCATCCGGTCATGGGTATGTATGTGCGGCAGGCCAAGCTGGCCGGCAAGAAGCTGATTGTTGCCGACCCCAAGCGGATTGCCCTGGCAGACATTGCCGACATCTACCTGCAAATCAACCCCGGCACCTCGGTGGCCCTGAGCAACGGCATGCTCCATGTGATTTTTGCGGAAGGTCTGGAGGACAAGGAATACATCGCCAAGCACACCGAGGGCATTGAAGCCCTGAAAGAAAGCGTCAAGTCCTATACCCCTGAGCGGGTGGCGGAAATCTGCGGCTTGGATAAGCAGCTGATTATTGATGCCGCCAGAATGTATGCCTCCACCCACAAATCCTATATCGCCTATGCCATGGGCATCACCCAGCACCTGAACGGCTCCGACAATGTCAAGAGCCTGAGCAATCTGGCCCTGGTCACCGGCAATTTGGGCGGTGTGGGCAATGGCGTGAACCCCCTGCGGGGTCAGAACAATGTCCAGGGTGCCTGCGATATGGGCGCGCTGCCCACCGACTACCCCGGCTATCAGAAGGTATTCAACCCCGCTGTCCAGGAGAAATTTGAAAAGGCCTGGGGTGTAAAGCTCAGCAGCCAGAAGGGCTATACCGTCACCGAGACCATCCCCGCGATTCTTGCGGACAAGGTGAAGTTCCTGTACATCATGGGCGAAAACCCCATGGTTTCCGACCCCGATGTCAGCCATGTGGCGCAGGCGCTGGAAAAGGCCTTTGTGGTGGTACAGGACTTGTTTGTCACCGAAACCGCGGCCCTGGCGGATGTGGTGCTGCCCAGCACCGCCTTCCTGGAGAAGGACGGCACCTTTACCAACACCGAGCGCCGTGTCCAGCTGCTGCGGCAGGCCGTTCCCGTCAAGGGCCAGTGCAAGCAGGACTGGCAGATTCTCTGCGAGGTGATGACCCGCCTGGGCTACCCCGCCCACTACGACAGCGTAGAGGAGATTTTCAACGAAATGTGTGTGGTCACCCCCTCCTACCACGGTATGACCTACGACAAGATTCGCGACACCGGCTGCCAGTGGCCCTGTCCCACAGCCGACCACCCCGGCACCCCCATTCTCCATGTCAACGGCCCTGCCCGCAACAATGGGGTGGGTCTGCTGGTTCCCATGGAGTGGATTCCCTCTCCCGAGACCCAGAATCCGGAATACCCCATCACCCTGATGAGCTGCCGTATGCTCTACCATTACCACACCCGTACCCAGACCAAGCGCACCCGTGCCGTCTACTATACCGCACCCAGAAACTTTATCGAGCTCAACGCCGACGACTGTGCCGAAAAGAAGCTGACAGACGGCGACTGGGTGCAGGTCACCTCCCCCAGAGGCAGTGTGTTCTGTGAGGTCCATGTGACCGATAAGCTGGAGCCCGGTGTGGCCTGGATGCCCTTCCACTTTGGCGACGGCGCCAACATTCTGTCCGATGCGAAGAATCTGGACCCCATCGCCAAGATTCCCGGATTCAAGCAGATTGGCATCAAGGTGGAGAAGGTAAGCCCCGAGGTAAGCCAATACCTGACACGGCAGGCACAGACCGACGCGCTGGAATACTACAAAAACGAAGGGCCGGATACCATCCGTCACAAGGAATGCGCCATGGAAGACCTGCTCAAGGGCCAGATGTGATTGCAGGAGGATAGGATATGTACGAACTTTACGGCGGAATGGTGGATACCCACATCTGCCTTACCATTGATGACAAAAAAATAACCTGCCCCAGAGGCGCTTCCATTCTGGCGGCTGCCAGAAGCGCCGGGATTGAGATTCCCACACTGTGCTATCTCAAGGGCCTGACCCCCACCGGTTCCTGCGGCGTCTGCGCTGTGGAGCTGGAGGAGAACGGAGAAACCGTAATCCGCCGTGCCTGCCGGTACGAAGCCCGGGACGGCATGGTGGTGCGCACCAACACCCCGGCGGTGCAGGCTTACCGCCGGGAGCGGCTGACGGAGATTCTCAGCATCCATCCCAACGACTGTCTGACCTGCCAGAAGACCGGCGGTCACTGCCGGCTCCAGGAGGTCAGCTACCTGTTTGAAATCAACCCCCCGGTGCGGAAGGTGCCTGGCAGAGGCATGGACACCTCCAGCCCTGCCATGGTGCGCAACATGGACAAGTGCATTGCCTGCGGCCGCTGCGTCACCGTCTGCAACGAGGTGCAGAAGATTGGCATTTACGAGATGTACACCCATCCGGAAACCGGTGACCGTTATGCCCGCACCAAGAAGAATGTGTCCCTGTCCGCCACCGCCTGTATCAACTGCGGTCAGTGCGTCAAGGTCTGCCCTGTAGCCGCCCTGACGGAAAAGAGCGAGATACAGCGGGTGATGGATGCCCTGAACAACCCCAAAAAGACCGTGGTCTGGCAGGTGGCCCCTGCCGTCCAGCATACCCTGGGCGAAGAGTTCGGCCTGAAGCCCGGCACAGATGTCACCGGCAAAATTGCCGCAGCCATGAAGCGACTGGGTGGCTATGCCTACAATACCGATTTCTCTGCCGACGTTACCATCATGGAGGAGGGCACGGAGCTGATTCATCGGCTGCAAAACGGCGGTGTGCTGCCCATGCTGACCTCCTGCTGTCCCGGCTGGATTAAGCACATGGAGTACCACTACCCCGACCAGCTGGCCCATCTGTCCTCCTGCAAGTCTCCCCAGCAGATATTCGGCGCACTGGTCAAGAGCTACCTGCCGGAGAAAATCGGCGTGGAATCGGAGGATATCTTCCATGTGTCCATCATGCCCTGCGTTGCCAAAAAGTTTGAGATGCAGCGGCCGGAGATGAAAAATGCCCTGGGAATTCGGGACGTAGATGCGGTGCTGACCACCCGGGAGGCCGCCAGACTGATGCGTCTGAAGGGAATTGACCTTGCAAATCTGGAAAGTCAACCCTTTGACAGCTTTATGGGGCAGTGGACCGGCGCGGGCCGTATCTTCGGCACCACCGGTGGCGTGATGGAGGCGGCGCTGCGCACGGTTACCGTGCTGCTGACCAACGGCGAGCTGAATCAAATTGACTATACCGCTGCCCGGGGCTACCGGGGTGTCAAGGAAGCCACGGTGAAGATCGGGGACCTGGATGTGAAAATCGCCATTGTCAACGGCATTGGAAATGTCAAGCCCATCATGGAGGATATCCGTGCCGGGAAATCCCCCTATCACTTCATTGAGGTCATGGCCTGTCCCGGCGGCTGTCTCAACGGCGGCGGCGCACCCCTGGCTTCTGTGGAGCAGGTGGCGGTTCGTATGGCGGGGATGTATCAGGCGGATTGTGATGCGCCCATCCGGCGTTCCCACGAGAATCCCGATGTGCAGAAGCTGTACGAAGAATTCCTGGACGAGTGCGGCAGCCCCGCGGCCCACTTCCTGCTGCATACCCACTACACCGACAGAAGCGGCGAAGTGCGGTAAGGGAAGAAGGAGGGTTATAACATGGCTTTCGTAATCTCCCAGCGCTGCGTCAAATGCGGTGCCTGTGAATCCACCTGCCCCAACAAGGCAATTGTGGAGGAAGACAAGCAGTTTGCCATCGATTATCTCAAATGTGTGCAGTGCGGCGCCTGCATCAGCATCTGTCCCAACCGGGCAATTGATGAAGTTTAAGACTGTAAACAAAATGCGCCTGTAGCCCTATGGGTCACAGGCGCAAAACCCGGTGTATTGGCGCATACTGTCCCGCCTTGCCGCGCAAATCAGGGTCAGCCCATAGGTGTGGGCCAGGGCAATGGCCTGCCGTGTGGGGGCCGCCTTGCTGATGAGCACGGGAATGGCGGCACGAATTGCCTTTTTTGCCATATCCGTGGGGATTCGGCCGCTGGAATACACCAGGCACTCTGACAGGGGAATTCCGTTTCTCAGGGCATAGCCGATTGCCTTGTCCAAGGCGTTGTGCCGTCCAATGTCCTCGCAGGAAAAGAGGATTTCTCCATTCCGGGCCAGAAAGCAGCTGTGGGTTGCCCAGGTGGCAGCGTGCAGAGGCATCCCCTGGGCAACGCAATCCGCCAGTTGAAAAATCCATTCTGTTTTCCAGAAAATCGGTTTAACCGGCTGCAAAGGAGCCGATTCCGGGAGAATCGGGTTCCCCGGATTTTGGAGCGTGACATCCGCGCGGCTGCCATCATCGGAAATCCGGAGCTGCCCCACATCCTCTATGCCATGAATGAGGTTTTCCGTCAGCAGTCTGCCCAATACCAGCTCCGGAAGAAATTGGGGTACACAGACCAGCTCCATTGCCTTGTGCCCGTTGAGGAACACCTCCATGGAATGCTCGTTTAAATAGGGCGCAACCCCATCCTGCTGGGTACCGTCCCGGAAAATCAACCGGTGTGCCACAGGGGACAGATACGCAAACTCCACATCTTCTATGTTCATGGGTATCCACCTCTTTTGCCGTATTCTTTGGAGAACTCCTATTGATGAAACAGGAAAATGAAATGCTTATGAAAAAACCAGCGGCCATGCTGCTCCTCATGGGCGGCAAAAGCAGCCGCATGGGACAGGACAAGGCCCAGCTTCTGCTGGGCGGGCAGCCCTTCTGGAAGAAAATTGCCCAGGAGCTGTCCGCCTGCGGAAGGCTCTATCTGTCGGTAAGTCAGACCTGCGATGAAAAAGCCCTGGAAGGCTACCCCATTATCCGGGACGTGGTTCCCGACTGCGGTGTGATGGGCGGTCTGTATTCTGCCTTTCAGGCCATTGAGGAGGACCTGCTTTTTGCCTGTGCCTGTGATATGCCCTTTGTGAATCGCCGGTTTATCCGGTGGATGCTGAATCGCTGGGAGGAAGCAGGGCAAAAGGGCCGCCAATGGGACGGCATCGTCGTCTGTGGAGACGACGGAAAAACCCACGCCACCGCCGCCCTTTACCACCGGCGCCTGCAGGGGAAGCTGGAAGAACAGGTGCGCCAAAGACGTCTGCGGATGCATACCTTTGTCCGGGAAGAAGCCAACATACTGCTCCTGCCCATGGGGGAGGTCACGTCCTTTTCCCGCTGCTTTCAAAACATCAACACCCCCGAAGACTACCGGCGGTGCCTTTGATGCCCAATCCCTGTGCCGCTGCACAGGCCGCCGCAGCTGTGGCCGTGAAACGCTACACATTGCTCCCAGTTATTCCTCTGCATACAGCTCCGTCTCCATCACACATTCCTTCTTGATGCGGCCCACCAGATAGTTAAGCCCTTCTATCACTCTGGGGCGGATATCGCCGCCGATGAGAACGTACATAATGTCATCGCCCATTTGGAGCTGTCCTTCGTTGAGCCAGACTTTGATGTAGTAGATGCCTTCCAGTTTGTAAGTCTCGGCAATTACGGCGTCCACCTTTTCCTGGTCATAGGAAAAGAGCATACCGGTAACGGGCTTGGTGTCCTCCGCGCCGTCTCGAACCTTTGCCCGGGCGCTTTGCCGGACGGTGCCGTTGTGAATCAGATACATCCCGATTTTGGGCGCGGATGCGTGCGCCTTGGCCTCTTTCAGCCAGGCATCCATAGATGGAATGGGTTTGCGCATAATCATATACCTCCTTATCCCCCTGCGGATAAAAATCGAATCCAAAAACGATGGTGGATGGATGAAACCTCCGCTTCCGGGCCTTCTATCCGAAGCAGTGTTCGGGGAAGGGAAAACAAACCCTTGGGGCCGGGAGCAGGTTCAGAAAGGGTGATTCGGCAGCTGCCGAGGCAATAGCCGTCAGCGTCTTTGGTCACATCCGGCTGGGATTCCCAAAAGCGGCGGGCGCGTTCTATGGATATGGCCCAATTCTCTTCGATTATCATCTGCCATCCCTCCATGGCTTATTATAACGCAACTGTCAGGAAAAAGAAAGATGAAATACTATAGCTGCCGGATTGGTATCCGGAAAGCTCCTGCTGACAGATTCCACGCATATTCTGGCAAATGCTGCAAAGGAGAAGCGGGAAGTCATCGAGGTGCCGGATACACCTTCCGAGTATGTGAAGAAGCTGGACAGAGAAGCTCTGGAAGCAGGCCTGCTGGAAGAACCTGTCACCTATTCCGAAAAGACGAAAACAGTCACCAAAAGCACCACCGATCCGGAGTCCGGACTGATGAATCGTCCCGGAAAGCCCAATGCCTTCTGCTATCTGAATCACCAGACCAGTGATGCCGAATCGGGCATTATCACGGATGTTTTCGTTACGCCGGGGAATGTAAATGACTGCACGCCCCATACAAGCCGGCTGGAAACACAGATTGACAAGTTTGGCTTTGAGACAGAGGCCGTCTGCGCGGATGCCGGTTATG
>CAMGCA010000084.1 GCA_946011705.1 uncultured Clostridia bacterium
GCCTATCATCGAGTACACAAACATCATGAATTTGATCAGTTCAACGATTAATTATATAAAAAGGGTGATGCGGACATAGGGGGTGACCAGCACGCCCTTCTTGTTCAGATACGCGCCGATGCCGAAGGGGATCTCGCACTTGATCTGAGACAGCTGTCCAAACCAGGACTCAAAGGGCACGCTGACCTGCTGGGTGGAAATAACCGCCGGCATGCCCCGGGCGAAGAACAGGCCCGCCATAGTGACGATGAAGGGCTGAATTTCCAGGTAGGCGATGCAGAAGCCCTGAACCGCGCCAAAGACCACGCCGATGAGCAGAATCAGCGCAATCAGCACGCCGGAGGACATTCCCCACTCCGCCAGACCCACGGACATGAACATACAGGTCATAGCCACCACGGAGCCTACGGAAATGTCGATACCGCCGGTGAGCATCACGCAGGTGACGCCGCAGGCCACAATAATCAGGCCGGCGTTGTTGATCATGACGTTCAGGAAATTCTGGAGTCTGCCGAATTCCTTGTCCGCGTACATAAGGCAGCCCGCGCCGTAGAGGAGAACGAACAGCGCAATGGTAATCATCAGCATCACGGTATTGCTGCCGATTCTGGACTTTTTTCTGTCAGCTAAGGTGTTTTTCATATCAGACAGCCTCCTTTGCGGCAGCCTTCGCGGCGGAACGGCGCTTGAAATAGGCCTTCACGGGAGGAGCCTGAATCACGACGATCAGAATGATGATGACAGCCTTGAACACAGGCGCCTGCGCGGTGGAAACGCCCCGGGCCAGCAATGTGGTGGTAATGGCCTGAATGGTGTAGGCGCCGATGATGGAACCGGCCAGATTGAACTTGCCGCCGCCCAGGCTATTGCCGCCCAGGGCCACCGCCAGAATGGCGTCCATTTCCATGGTCAGACCGATGTTATTGGTATCCGCGGAGTAGATACGGGAGGTATTGACGATACCGGCGATACCCGCGAACAGGCCGCAGATGGTGTAGCACATCAGAATAATCTGGGCGGAGTTGAAGCCCGCGATCCGGGAGGAGCGCTTGTTGATACCCACGGACTGAATGTAGGTGCCCAGTGCGGTGAATTTCAGCACCAGCGCCAACACGGCGATGCACACCGCCGCGATGAGGATGGGGGTGGGGATGGGGCCCAGGAAGGAGCCGAAGACCTTGAACTCGTCCATGCGGACATAGACGATCATGTTGTTGCAGATCAGCAGCGCCAGGGCCCGGGCCGCCGACCACAGAATCAGCGTGGCGACCATGGGCTGTATCTTCATATAGGCCACCAGGAAGCCGTTGAAAATACCGGCCAGGATGGCGGCGCCGATGCCGCACGCAATGCCCATCCAGATGGGGTGAGCCAGCTCGGCGGCTGTGGAGACGCTGGTGACGCCGAAGCCGGCAATGATCACGCAGCACACGCCGCCCGCCAGGCTCATAACAGAGCCAACGGAGATATCGGTACCGGCGGAGCAGGAAACAACCAGGGTCATACCCAGCGCCAGGATGGCCACCTCGCTGCCGCGGTTCAGAATGTCCACGATACGGCCGTAGAGAACGCCGCCCTTCATGGATACGGAGAAGAAGTCAAAGGCGTTGTTGCCGTCCGCGATGTCGAACAGGACATTTACCAGCATCACCAGAATCATGCTGAAAATGGGCAAAAACAGCTGCTTTTTCGTCAATGCTTTCAAATTATTCATTGCTTTCACCTCCGGCGATGGCACTGAGGACACGCTCCTGCGTCATGTTGCCGGAAATCTCTCCGACCTTGGCGCCGTCTCTCAGCACGGCCATTTTGTTGCACACACGGAGCATCTCTTCAATTTCGGAAGAAATGAAAATCAGGCTCTTGCCTTCCTCGGCCAGCTGAACCACCAGCTTCTGAATTTCCGTCTTGGTGCCCACATCGATACCACGGGTCGGCTCGTCCAGAATCAGGAAGTCCGGGTTGGTTGCCAGCCATCTGGCCAGAATGACCTTCTGCTGGTTGCCGCCGGACAGCTGCTTGATGAGCGTCTCCCGGCTGGCGGTCTTGATCTGCAGCAGCTCAATATACTTGTCCGCGATCTCGATCTGCTTCTGCATGGGAATCTTGTGCAGAGGGCCGAGCTTTGCCTGCATGGCGAGAATGATATTCTCCCGGACGGACAGGTCGCCCACAATACCCTCCGCCTTCCGGTCATCCGGCAGGTATCCCATGCCAAGCTGCATGGCGTCGATGGGATTTTTGATCTTGCGCTCCTTACCGTCCACCTTCAGGGTTCCGCTCTGGCTTCTGTCCGCGCCGTAGATGGTCCGGGCCAGCTCGCTTCTGCCGCTGCCCAGCAGGCCGGTGAGGCCCACCACCTCGCCCTTGTGGATTTCCAGATCATAGGGCTTGATCTTGCCGGCGTGGCTCAGACCCTTGGCGTCAATCTCCAGGGGTTCCTTGGAGAAATCCTTATTGTCTCCCTTCCGGATGGCGGCCAGATCGTCAAAGTCCTTGCCCATCATGGCTGCCACCAGCTTCACCCGGGGCAGCTCCTCGATGCTGTATTCCCCCACCAGCTGGCCGTTACGCAGCACGGTGATGCCGTCGCAGACTGCGTAGACCTGCTCCAAAAAGTGGGTGACAAAAATTATGCCAACGCCCTGATTCCGCAGCCGACGCATCATACCAAAGAGCTTCTCCACCTCGTTGTCATCCAGAGAAGACGTTGGCTCGTCCAGAATCAGGACCTTACATTCCATATCAACCGCCCGGGCAATGGCGATCATCTGCTGCATTGCCAGCGAGTACTCTTCCAGGTTTCTGGTCACGTCAATGTCCAGCTCCATGTCCTTCATGAGCTGGGCGGCCTTGGCGATCATGGCCTTGCGCTTAATGGTTCCGAATTTTGTCAGCGGCTCCCGGCCGATAAACAGATTCTCTGCCACAGACAGGTTGGGGCAGAGGTTGATTTCCTGATACACGGTGGAAATGCCTTTTTTCTGCGCGTCCAGCGTGTCCTTATTGACCACAGGGCCATCGATTCCGTCAATGTAAATCTCACCGGCCTCGAACTTGTTGACGCCGGTCAGGCATTTGATCAGCGTGGATTTACCGGCGCCGTTCTCGCCCATCAAGGCCCGGATTTCTCCTTTTTTCAGGGTGAAATCCACACCATCCAGTGCCTTGACGCCGGGAAATGTCATGCAGATTCCTTTCATTTCCAGTACTGCGTCTTTTTTCATGTTTTTCCTCCCTCCGATATGGGGCAGCGGTAGGCTATACGGGAAAGAGGGAGAAACTCGTTGAGTTTCTCCCTCCCCTGCAAACTCAATCAAATGTATCTACAGCAGTCAGACCTTTTCTTAGTAGGCACGGCCGTCCAGGACTTCCTGAGTCATGGTGGTGGCGTAAGCGCTTTCGATGCCGGGGGCTACGAAAGCCTGATCCTCTACCAGAGTGTAGGTAGCGAACTCCTCGCCGGCCTCCATCTGCTGGATGATCTTCTCAACGTAGGCAGCCTGGATGGGGTTGCACTCGACGTTGCAGTTGATCTTGCCTTCCAGGGTGTACTTCAGGCCGTCGTGGGTTGCGTCGTAGGAGATGATGATCACATCGCCGTCCACGCCGTAGGTAATGCCGGCAGCATCCATGGCATCCATGGCGCCGTAGGCTTCGTTATCGTTCTGGCAGACAACAACATTGAACTTGCCGTTGTAGGACTTGATGAAGGACTCCATGACTTCCTGACCGCCGGTCTGGGTGAAGTCGCCGGACTGGGAGTCCAGAATGGTCCACTCGGGATGCTCAGCGGCAACAGCGTTGAAGCCGTTGGTACGGCCGATGGCAGCGGAGGAACCGACGGAGCCTTCGATGACCAGAATGTTGGCCTCGGCGCCGTTCAGGTACTCAGCCAGCCAGTCGCCGGCCAGCTTGCCCTCGACAGAGGTATCGGTGCCCAGGAAAGCGTCATACATGGAAGGATCAGCATCGACCTGACGGTCAGCAACGATGACGGGGATACCGGCATCCTTGGCTTCCTGCAGGACGGATTCCCAGCCGGCGCTCTGGATGGGAGCCAGGATGATGTAGTCAACGCCCTGCTGGATGGAGGTACGGACAGCCTCGATCTGGACGGCGTTGTCGTTGTCGCAGTCAACGAAAACCAGGTCGTAGCCGTTCTCAGCGGAGAACACGTCCTGATAGTTCTTGGTGTTGGCGGTACGCCAGTCGGACTCGTGGCCCACCTGAGCGAAGCCGACAACGATCTTGCTGTCTTCCGCGGGAGCGGCAGCCTCGGTAGCGGCGGGAGCGGCGGCCTCGGTGGCAGCGGGAGCGGCAGGAGCCTGCGTGGCAGCGGGAGCGGAAGAACCGCCGCAGGCAGCCAGGGCCAGAACCATGGTCAGAGCCAACAGGACGCTAAGAATCTTCTTCATGATTGTTTCCTCGACTTTCTTGAATTAGTTTAGAGGTGTTCGATTGACCTCTGTCTGCATTAAACCACATCTTTCCCGCCGCGTCAAGGGTTTCTAGTGCACATTGCTCAATTTCGTATCCTTAAATAATACAAATATTCGTGCACGATACCTATAATAAGTACAAATTTTTTGTATTTTGGCAAGACAGTTTGTTTTTTTACGATATCGGAATGGGTTTTGTTGGTTTTTTTATGAAGAAACCGGGGCCTGTTCCCGGCCCCGGTCTTCGGCAAGTTGCACACATTGGCTGATGCGCGGTTTCACACGTCTGAAAAAGTTGAATAATTTACGCTGCGGGTTCAGTATTCCCGGCTGTCGATCATCTGCTGGGTAATGGTTTTCGACGTAAACTGTTTCTCCTCAACATAGTGCTGCTTCTGCGGGATTTGCCCAGCCTCCATGGTTTCGATGATTTCCTCCACCAGCGGTCCCAGCAGGGGATTGCACTCCACCGCCAGAGCGATTTTCCCCTCCAAGCACAGCTTCAGGGCGTTTCGGGTGGCGTCGAAGCAGATCACGTTCACATCCCTGCCGCAGCGGTAGCCGTGTTTTTCCAGCGCCTCAATGGCGCCAAAGGCCTCGTTGTCGTTCTCGCAGTACACCACATCGATGCCCTGCTCCGGCGGCAGCTCGTCCAGAAAACGGCTCATGACCTCATAGGTCTTGGCCTGAGTGAAATCCCCGTCCAGCCGGGCCAGCAGATTCCAGTTGTCGTGGGCGGAAAGGCCCTCCTCCAGTGCCCCGGTGCGGCCCAGCTGGGCCGTGGAGCCGGGGGTTCCCTGAATGTGGACGATATTCACCTGGCTTACACGATAGCTCCGCTCCATCCACGTCACGGCCTTTCTGCCCTGGGCGTAAAAATCGGAGCCCACATGGGCGGCGTACAGGCTGTCGTCCTCCACGTCCACCATCCGGTCCACCAGAATCACCGGAATCCTCGCGTCCCAGGCCTCCTGCAAAACAGAGTCCCAGCCCGTTTCGCTCAGGGGCATCAGCACAATATAGTCCACTCTTTGCTGGATAAACCGCCGCACGGCAAGAATTTGGTTTTCCTGAATCTGCCGGGCATCCTCAAAGAGCAGCCGGTAGCCCCGGCTTTCGGTGAACACGGACTTCATGGACTCGGAGTTGGCCACCCGCCAATCCGACTCCGCCCCCACCTGGGAGATGCCCACCACGATGAGATCTTCCTCCTCCGGCTGTTCCGGTTCCTGTTTTCCGCAGCCTGTCATCAGAAACAAAGCCAGAATCAGGCATATCAGGCGTTTCACCGGCTTACCGCCTCCTTCCGAACGTAGGGAATCCGGGCAGTCACCGTGGTGCCCTGCCCTTCCTCACTATCAAGGCGCAGGCCGTATTCCGGCCCGAATTGCAGCCGCAGCCGCTGATTCACCGCGGACAGGCCGAAGCCCACCCGCTCCTGCCGCTCCATGGCGTCACGCAGCTGGGCAAGCCGCTGGGGCGTTATCCCCACACCGTTGTCCTCCACCCGCAGCAGCACGCAGCCGTCCGCCAGGGTTGCCGTAATCCGGATAGTGCCCTTTGCCCGCTTGAGCTTGATGCCGTGATACAGCGCGTTTTCAACCAACGGCTGCAAGGTCAGCTTGGGGAGCATGGCGTCGTGAAGCCCCGGGTCAATGTCAAGGATGTATTCCATAATGTCCTGATACCGGGCGTGCTGGATTTGCAGGTAGCTGCGCACATGGCGCTCCTCCTCCGCCAGGGTGATCACGTCCTCGCCCCTACTCAGGGAGTGGCGGAAGAAGCTGGACAGATTGGCCACCATCTCCACCGCCTCCTGCTGCTTGTCCGCCTCGATGAGCCAGATGATGGTATCCATGGTATTGTAGAGAAAGTGGGGGTTGATCTGGGCCTGCAGCAGGGCCAGCTCCGTCCGGCGCAGACTCTCCTGCCGCCGCCGGATCTCCCCCATCTGGTCATCCAGCCTGCCGATCATCTGCTCCATGCCTTCACTCAGGGTCCGTATCTCCCGAATTTCCGAGGGCACCGGCTCCTGAACCGTCAAATCGCCGGCATCCACCCTCTCTGCCCGGCGGCACAGCTCCTCCAGCGGCGCCGTGATGGAGCGGCTCAGCCGGATGCTGTAGCGCAGCAGGAACACGATGGCCAGAGCAGCCGCCAGAATGATCAGGGTAATCTCCACACCGGCCTGCCGGGTAACCACCTGCTGCACCGCGTTCAGCTCCGCCGCCTCGTAGTAGAGGTAGGTGTACATATACTCCTCCACCAGGGAGGTCAGCACATAGACGTTGTTTTCCAGCTGGGTCAGCCGCTGGTCATAGTCCGAGGTTTCCTCGATCTGGTAGATTTTCCCCTCCAGATTCTCGCACAGGTCCAGCACACTGGTGATGGCCTGGCGGCTGTTTTTCTGGAAGGTGGTATCGATCAGGGATTTTGCCAATGTCTGGGCCGCCCGGACCTCCTCAATGGGCAGTCCCTGGGAATACTGGCTCTCGATGACGTAATAGTACATCCTCAGGTCGATGGTATCCTTGAACTCCCGGTTGAATTCCGAGGCGGTGGTGACGTTGTGCAATAGTCTTGCGTAGTGGCTGCTGTAAGACCCCAGCATCAGCAGCACCGACACCAGCAGCACCGCCAGCACGATGCTGATTGCCGCCACCAGATGCCGCAGCCGACCCTTGATGGAATGGACCTTTTTCATTTCTTTCCCTTTCCGCCGCGGTAATCTCTGGGGGTGCAGCCCTGGGTCTTCTTGAACAGGAAGCTGAAATAGTGGGAATCCTTATAGCCCACCGCCGCGGCGATCTCCCCGGAACGCAGGTCGGAATGCCGCAAAAGCTCTCTGGCCTTCTCCATCCGTCTGGCGGTAAGGTATTCCACAAAGGTGGTGCCCATCTCCTGGCTGAACACAGCGGACAGATAGTTAGGACTCAGGTCCACCTCCTTGGCAACCCGGTTCAGGGAGATGTCCTCACACCGGTAGTGCTCGTCGATGTAGCGCACCGCCTGCTTCAGCTGACCGCTGTACTGGCTGCCCGTCACCCGGTCACGGAGTTTGATGGCCTGCAACAGGATATCGGATAAGTACCGTTTCAGATCTTCAACGCTGATCTGCTGGCCCACCATGCCCAGGCAGCCCAGGCCGGACAGGTATTCCCTCTGCTCCACCCCAAGGTCCTCCACAAATTGGGTGGCGGTGAATCGGGCGCTGAGCATCAGGTACTGGCAGAAAGGCCCCGACAACAGCCCCACCACCACGAAAACAAACAACACCTCCACCAAACTCCCAAAAACCACCAC
>CAMGCA010000085.1 GCA_946011705.1 uncultured Clostridia bacterium
GCTTCTGGGAGAGAATGGTCACCTTGGTGCCGTACTTCAGGGAGCCAACGACCTCGTAGGTGGAACCCGCACCGCTGCGAACCCGCAGACCGCTTTCAGCGGTAACGGTAGCTTTGTCGCCGCTGGAGGAGCTGTCGCTGCCGGAGGAAGTACCGGAACCGGTATCCACATAAGCCATGCTGATCCAGCCCTTATTGGTGCAGCCCCAGGTCACGCCATCATAGGTGAACTGCTCCAGGACAGTAACGCTGTCACCCTCCGCGTAAGTACCCACAGAATCGTAACCCTTACCCGGGCCGCTGCGGATGTTCAGACCGCCGCCGGCGGTAACGGTACCCTTGGCGGTGTTGGAGCCGGTGGTGCCGTCCTGATAGACGTAATTCAGACTGATCCAACCTTTGCTGGTGCGGCCCCAATCACCGCTTTTCTCCAGAATTTCCACTCGGGCGCCGTAAGAGTAGCTGCCGATACTGTCGCTGTCCTTGGTGGCGCTGGCACGGATATTCAGCTGACCGGCGGTAACAATGCCCCGGAACTGCACAGTAGTACTGCCATTGCCGGTGCTGGCAGTGGTATTATTATTGTTGTTGCTGGTACTGTCAGAGGGAATATTTGTGGTGGTTCCGCTGGTATTAACGTACTCCATCTTGACCCAGCCCTTATTGGTACGGCCCCAGCCATTCTTAGTCTCAAGAATGGTTACGACGTCGCCCTTATTGTAGGAGCCCTGCACATTGCCATCGGGTTCGCTGCGAATGTTCAGGTTGTTGACGGTAATAACGCCCTTGAGGTTCAGGGTATCCGAGCTGCCGGAGGTAGGCTCTGTGGTGGTATTGCCGCCTGCGGGGGTGCTGGTGTCGCCGCCGGAAGGCATCTGGCTGGGGATATCCATTTCCACATAATCCATGACAATCCAGCCGGCCTCGGGGGAGATGATATAGGCCCAGCTGATACCGGTGACTTCCTCACGGCGGCTGATCTCAACCTTATCGCCCGCGTCCAGCGTGCCAACAATCGTGGCTTCCGTGCTGGGCGAGCTGCGAATGTTTATCTGACTGGTTACGGTTGCGGTGTTCTCGTTAACAGGCTCGGTAGCCTCGGTGGTGGGAGCCTCGGTTTCCGTGGGAGCGGAGGTATCCGACAGGCTGATACCGGGAGCCTGAGGGGTGGTATCCTCGGTGCCCGACGTGTCCTTCTTGAATAAGCTGCAGCCGGAAAGCAGCGTCGCGGTCAGAGCCGTGGCGAGCAACAGGCTCAGTGGCTTTCTGAGGTTGTATGATTGGGAGAAATTCATGGGGTTACCTCACTTTCGTCTCATTTCTCGACACTATTATAGCGAACAATGAGGGGCTTTGTCAATAGCGTAAGAATATCTTAAATATTTTCCAAGGAAGATTATGGAAACGTAACAGTCAATACTTGACAATGCTGCGGTAGCAGTGGTACAATAACGCGGAACTGAATACCGCTGTGAACGGAAAGAGTACCGCATTTCACCTTTCAGAGAGTCTGGGCCGTCGGCTGCAAGCCCGGATATGCGTGGGAGCGGGAAAGTGCGTCCGGGAGCGGAAGAACTAAAAAAAGTGAGAAATAAGAGTGGAACCGCGGCATGGACCGCCTCTTGTACATAGGTACGGGGGGCGATTTTTTGTTACGATATGACAATTTCCGTGCTGTTTTGCGCAAATAATTAAAAACAATAGGAGGTAGAATACAATGTATCTATACAATTCCCTGTCCCATAAAAAAGAACTGTTTGTCCCCAACCATCCCGAGCAGGTAAAAATGTACACCTGCGGTCCCACGGTGTACCACTTTGCCCACATCGGCAATCTGCGCACCTACATCATGGAGGATGTGCTGGAGAAGGCTCTGCGCTATACCGGGTATAACGTCAAGCGCGTCATGAATATCACCGACGTGGGCCATCTGGCCTCTGATGCCGATACCGGCGAGGACAAGATGCTCAAGGGCGCCCGTCGGGAGCACAAGACCGTCATGGAGATTGCGAAATATTATACTGATGCTTTCTTCTCTGACTGCGACAAGCTGAACATTAAGCGGCCCGATGTGGTGGAGCCTGCTACCAACTGTATTGATGAGTATATCCATATGGTACAGACCCTTCTGGAAAAGGGGAAAGCGTACCTGGCCGGCGGCAATGTGTACTTCGATACGTCCACTCTGGATAAATACTACGTCTTCAACGACCATGACGAGGAAGACCTTGCTGTGGGCGTTCGTGAGGGCGTGGAAGAGGATGCCAACAAGAAGAACAAAAATGACTTTGTGCTCTGGTTTACCAAGTCAAAGTTTGAGGATCAGGCCCTGAAATGGGATTCTCCCTGGGGTGTGGGTTATCCGGGCTGGCACATCGAGTGCTCCTGCATTTCCATGAAGCACCTTGGCGATGATCTGGACATCCACTGCGGCGGCATCGACAACGCATTCCCCCACCATACCAACGAAATCGCTCAGTCCGAAAGCTATCTGGGCCATAAGTGGTGCAATTACTGGTTCCATGTCCACCATTTGAACACTGACAACGGAAAGATGTCCAAATCCAAGGGGGAATTCCTGACGGTTTCTCTGCTGGAGCAGAAGGGCTATGACCCCATGGCCTACCGGCTGTTCTGCCTGCAGAGCCACTACCGCCGGAACCTGGTGTTCTCCTGGGAGAATCTGGACAACGCCGTGGCCGCCTATGACAAGCTGGTGGCCAAGGTCGCGCCGCTGAAGCAGGGCGGTGAGATTGAGCAGGAAGCCTTTGACAAGCTGAAGGAGCGGTTTGTGAACGCCTTGAACGGCGATTTGAACACCTCTGTTGCTGTGACGGCTTTGTACGATGTGCTGAAAGCCAAGTGCAATGACGCCACTAAGCTGGCCCTGATTGCGGACTTCGAGCAGGTGCTGTCCCTGAACCTGCTGGCTGCCGCCGAGAAGCTGAACAAAGCCAAGGCTGAGGAGGAAGCCGCCAACGCAGACCCCGAAATTGACGCGCTGGTTGCCGCTCGGACGGAGGCCAAGAAGGCAAAGAATTTTGCGGAAGCCGACCGGATTCGAGACGAGCTGAAGGCCCGGGGCATTGAGATTATCGACACCCCCCAGGGTGCCAAGTGGAGAAAAGTATGAAGCTGCTGATTTTAGACGGCAACAGTGTGATCAACCGGGCCTATTTCGGTGTTCGTCCGCTGACAACCCGGGACGGCCTGTACACCCATGCCATCTACGGCTTTCTGAACATTTTGGAGCGGATGGAAAAGGAGGAGCAGCCGGAGGCGATCGCAGTGGCCTTCGACCTCCATGGCCCCACCTTCCGCCACCTCAAATACGAGGGCTACAAGGCTAACCGCCACGGTATGCCTGAGGAACTGGCCCAGCAGATGCCAATCATGAAAGATGTTCTGCGGGCCATGAACATTCCGATTTACGAATGTCAGGGCTGGGAAGCCGACGATGTCATCGGTACGGCGGCAAAGGTCTGCTCAAAACAGGGCTGGGAGTGTGTCATCGTCACCGGTGATCGGGATTCTTTACAGCTGATTGACGAAAATGTTCATGTGAAGCTGGTGATCTCCAAGCCGGGGCAGACCACGGCGACTCTGTATACGGAAGAGGTTTTCCGGGAGGAATACGGTTTTGAGCCAAAGAAACTCATCGATCTGAAAGCTCTGATGGGGGATTCCTCCGACAATATTCCCGGCGTAGGGGGCGTTGGCCCCAAAACAGCAAAGGATTTGCTTGCGAAATTTGGCAGTCTTGACGGAGTATATGCCCATCTGGACGATCCCTCCATCCGTCCGAAGCTGCGGGAGAAGCTGGAAAAGGATAGAGAACAGGCATACCTTTCCTATGACCTGGCAACCATTCGTCCGGAAGCTCCTGTGGAATTTGCGCCCCGGGACGCCATCGTCCAGCCCTATAATCGCCCGGAGCTGTATAAGCTGTTTCAGAAATTGGAATTTGTGCGGCTCATTGATAAGTACGGATTGAGAGGTGCCGCAGAGGAAGCGCCAACGCAGGAGCGCACCGTGAAAGTGCTTCCGAGAGTGGAAAACATCCCGGAGGGGATCACGGAATGCGCTGTGTACCTGGTTGAGGACGGAAGTCTCGGTATTGCCTGGGAGAATGGCGTGTGCGCCTTTACACCCATGGAGCTGACGATGCAGGGCATTGTCCTCGCGGACAAAAAGCTGGTTCTCCACGACAGTAAGAGCACCTACCATCGGCTGGATGGGTTTGGAATTTCCGGAGGAACGTGCGTATTCGATACAGCTCTCGCCGCCTATGACCTGAACCCTTCTCAGTCTGACTATCCTGTCTCCAAGCTGGCGACGAATTACCTTGGAACTTCCGTGGAGGATGGAGACGCCGTTGCCTGCGCTGAGGCATTGTGGCAGCTGCGGCCTGTGTTGTACCAGGAGCTGGAAAGCAATGGCATGACAGCCCTGTATCGCGACATAGAGCTGCCGCTGTGCGGTGTGCTTTATCGTATGGAAAAGCGGGGAATTCGAATTGACCGCAATCAGTTGGAACAGTTCGGGGATATGCTGACGCGGCGGATTGCCGACTGTGAGAAAGTGATTTTTTCCTATTCGGATGGTACGTTTAATATCAATTCTCCCAAGCAATTGGGCGAGGTTCTCTTTGACAAACTGGGCCTACCGCCCTCCAAGAAGACGCAGAAGGGCTATTCAACCAACGCCGAAGTGTTGGAAAGGCTGAAGGACAAGCACCCCATTATTCCGGCAATCATGGACTACCGGATGCTGACCAAGCTGAAATCCACCTATGCCGACGGACTTCTCAAAGAGATTGGCCAGGATGGCAGGGTACACACCACCTTCCAGATTCTGGTCACTGCCACCGGGCGGCTGTCCTCCACGGAGCCGAACCTGCAAAATATCCCGGTTCGTACGGATCTGGGCGCTGAAATCCGGAAAATGTTTGTGCCGGAGCCGGGCTGTGTGCTGGTGGACGCGGACTACAGCCAGATCGAGCTGCGGGTGCTGGCACACATTGCCGATGATAAAGTTATGCAAAAGGCATTCTGTGACCGGGTGGACATCCACACTGCCACAGCCGCACAGGTCTTTGGTGTGCCGGTGGAGGAAGTGACCCCCTTGCAGCGCCGTCACGCCAAGGCTGTAAACTTCGGCATTGTCTACGGTATCAGTGAGTTCTCCCTAGCAGAGGATATCGGAGTCTCCCGCTATGAGGCTCGGGAATATATCGACAATTATCTGGCCAACTATTCCGGCGTTCGGGCCTACATGAAGCAGGTGGTAGCGGATGCCCGGGAGAGCGGATTCACCAGGACCCTCTATGGCCGCCGTCGGTATGTACCGGAACTGAAAAGCAGCAACTTTAACGTTCGCAGCGCTGCGGAGCGCGTCACGCTGAACACCCCCATTCAGGGCAGTGCCGCGGCCATCATCAAGATCGCAAGGCTCCGGGTTGAGAACGCGTTGGCAGAAAAATACCCTGAAGCAACGCTACTGCTTCAGGTTCACGACGAATTGATTGTGGAGTGCCCGGAGGAACTGGCGGAGGAAGTTGCCAAGCTGGTCAGTCGGGAGATGGAAGGGGTGGCCCAGCTGAAGGTACCTCTGACAGCGGAAGCCCACTTTGGAAAGAGCTGGTACGAAGCAAAATGAATATCACTCGAATGAACGAAGCCCATGTGCCTCAGGTGGCGGCGCTGGAGAAGCTGTGCTTTTCCGACCCTTGGAGTGAAAACAGCGTTGCGTCAGAACTGAATAACCCTCTTTCTCTGTGGCTGGTTGCGGAAGAGAACGGCGCTGTCTGCGGCTATGTTGGCTCTCAGACGGTGATGGGTGAAACCGACATGATGAATATTGCTGTACACCCGGACTGCCGCCGCAGAGGGATTGCCTGCGCATTGCTTGGGGAATTGGTCAATCAGCTGAGTGAATGCGGAAGCCACATTCTGCGGCTGGAAGTTCGGGAATCCAACGTCCCAGCCATTGCGTTATACAAATCCATGGGCTTTGCACAGCTGGGCCTGCGGAAGAATTATTACAGAAATCCAAAAGAAAACGCTCTCATTCTGGGAAAGGAGTGGGAAATTTGAACATTCTGGCAGTTGAATCCTCCTGTGATGAAACCGCTGTAGCCATCGTCCGGGACGGGCGGCAGGTACTGACAGACTGCATCGCCTCTCAGGTGGATCTGCACCGGATCTACGGCGGCGTGGTGCCGGAGATTGCCTCCCGAAAGCATATTGAGGCCATTTACGGACTGGCGGAGCAGGCGCTGGCAAATGCCGGTCTGACACGGCAGAATATCGACGCAGTAGCTGTTACCTATGCTCCAGGTCTCATCGGCGCGGTGCTGGTTGGCGTTAATTTTGCCAAGGCGGCAGCGTTGGCCTTGGGGAAGCCTCTGATTCCTGTGCACCATATCCGCGGCCATATTGCCGCGAATTATATCGCCTATCCGGAACTGGAACCCCCGTTTCTGTGTCTGGTTGTGTCCGGCGGACACACCATGTTTGTGGAAGTTAAGAATTACACCGATATGAGGATTCTTGGCACTACGTTGGACGATGCAGCAGGGGAGAGCTTTGATAAGGTGGCTCGGGTTCTGGGAATGCCCTATCCCGGCGGTGCGGCTCTCGATCAGGCTGCAAAACTGGGGGACGAAACAAAGTACACGCTTCCTCGCAGTAAACCCGGCGAAAATCCCTACAATATGAGCTTTTCCGGTCTGAAAACTGCCGCCCTGAATCTGATCCACCATGCGGAGCAGGTGGGGCAGGAGCTTGACATCCCCAGCCTGTGCGCGACCTTTTCCGCAGCTGTGTCGGATGCCCTGATTCCTCGTGCAGTGATGGCTCTTAAGGAGACGGGCTATCGGAAAATCGCGGTCGCCGGCGGCGTTGCCGCCAACTCCCGCATTCGTGCCGACCTTCTGGCGGCGGCAAAGGAATTGGGGGCGGAGGTATATATGCCGCCCCGGAGCCTGTGCGGTGACAACGGGGCCATGATTGGCGCTCAGGCATATTATGAGTACCTTGCGGGCAACACGGCGGATATGCGCCTGAATGCCTATGCGACGAAATCGATTTTAGGTGAAGCGCTATAATGACGTAAAGAGAGGACAAACATCGTCCTCTCTTTCACGTTTGAATTATGGCAACACCGCATAATGGGGCAAGGAGATTCTGTGAGCGATTATAACCCGAGCGAAAGTATAGAAAATGCGGGAATACCGAATGTATTTCCCATTTTTCGTACTGCACGATTGGGACAAAAGATCCGCTGAAGCCCGCAGCTCCCATTGTGCGGTGTTGCCTTATGTAATCGGTTACATTTCCAGATTCACCACATTCTGGGGCTTCCCGTCCAGAAATGCCCGGATATTCTCCACCACGGTGTCCAGCAGCCGCTGACGGCTTTCCACCGGTGCCCATGCCATATGCGGGGTGATAATGCAGTTTTTGCAGCCCAGCAGAGGACAGTCCGGGTTCATAGGCTCATGACACACAACATCC
>CAMGCA010000086.1 GCA_946011705.1 uncultured Clostridia bacterium
AGAAGTATCAGCCGAAACAACTTGCCCCTGCAAAGAGCGAAAACTACGTTTTCATCATCGACGAAATTAATCGCGGCAACATCTCCAAAATCTTTGGTGAACTGATCACTCTGATTGAAGCGACCAAGCGTGTTGGCATGCCAGAGGGAATGACGGTCAGATTACCCTATTCTCAGAAACCGTTTGGTGTTCCCAAGAATGTTTACATCATCGGCACCATGAATACCGCTGACCGTTCTATTGCCACAATTGATACCGCTCTGCGGCGTCGCTTCCTGTTCCGGGAAATGCTGCCTGATCCCAAGGTTCTGGCAGATATCAGTGTAGAGGATCTTTCCATCAGTGAATTGCTGACCCGTCTGAATAAGCGGATCACAGTCCTGTATGACAGAGAGCATACCATCGGACATGCCTATTTCATGCCGTTAAAGGCCAGCCCCACCGTCGAAACTCTGGCAGAAATATTCACCAACAACATTGTTCCTCTGCTGCAGGAGTATTTCTACGAGGATTATGAAAAGATCCGACTGGTACTGGGCGATAATAGGAAATCGAACCCGGAAGAGCAGTTTATCGTTGCCAAAGAAAATGATTATGCTGAACTGTTTGGCGATATCGAAGTCGGACTGGATGACGGATACAGCTACGAAATCAACGATGCGGCCTTTGGCAATATTGAGGCTTATCGCTCAATTTAACGAATCGCAAAGGAAGGAGGCCAGCGCATGAAAACTGTCTATCAGATAACCGAATACGGTTCTTTCATTACCGGCAAGAAAGTGGATGGATACATTACGCTGCCTCCGCACACCTTTGAACAGCTTGAAAGCTTTATCCTTACCAACCGCAGCAAAGATGCCGATGCGCTGGAATTGATGGGGCTGTCGGCCCGCAAGGGTATCGGAAAAGTCATTACTGCCAGGAATTATGTAGGAATCATCACTATGAACGATGGCACGACCATTGAGATTCTCCCCAAGGTTTCTTCCTCTTCTGAAGATGATTCCGCAGCCAGAGTCAAGCGGCTGCTCATTGAAATGCTGAAGACGCTCCGGGATTCTCCTTATAAAAATCTGCAAAGCACCAGCGTGAATGTGGAGAAGATGAACATCTTTGAAGTTTTCATTCGCATGTTTATCGACGAAGTGTTCTTTATCGTAAAGCGCGGACTGAAATGCAGCTATGAAACCATTGAGGAAAACGCTACATTCTTCAAGGGAAAAATGTTGTTCTCCCAGCAGATTAAATTTAATCACACCCACAAAGAGCGAAGCTATGTTGCCTACGATGCTTTCAATGTAAACCGCCCGGAGAATCGGCTGTTAAAGGCTACCTTGCAATATCTGTATCCGCGCTCTGCCTCTTCAAAAAACAGAAACGATATCAAGATTCTCCTGAATTCTTTTGCAGAAGTTGACGCATCGGCAGACTACAAAAGCGACTTTGCAAAGTACATCCCTGACCGCAATATGAAGGATTACAGCACAGCACTGCTGTGGAGCCGGGTGTTTCTGATGGGCAAGAGCTTTACTTCTTTCGCTGGCTCAGAAGTAGCGATGGCACTACTGTTCCCCATGGAAACTCTTTTTGAAAGCTATATTGCTGCCCTGCTGAAGAAAAAGTTAGGATATGCAGACTTTGCCGTATCCGTACAGGACAAGACCTACCATCTGTTCGACGAACCGGGAAAGAAGTTCCTGATGCGCCCGGACATTGTGGTGAAGCGCAAAGCAGACGGTGCAGTATTCATTCTCGATACCAAGTGGAAGATCCTTGCAGACAGTAAGCCTAACTACGGAATTTCCCAGGCAGATATGTATCAGATGTACGCTTATCAGAAAAAGTATGGTGCCAATCATGTGACACTGGTCTATCCAAAAACCGACGAGGTTGCTTATGAGACTGGTATGGAATACCGATCTGACGACGGTGCGACTGTTCGAATCCGTTTTGTGGATTTGTTTGATGTACAGAAGAGCACGCAACAATTGTGCGCGGATTTTTTCTGAAATCATAAGGAGCGGATGTTGCTATGAAAGTTTTGGTCAGCGCGTGCCTGCTTGGTGAAAACTGTAAATACAACGGCGGCAACAACTACAACGGTGCAGTTGCAGAATTTGTGCGGGACAAAGCGGTTTTACCCATTTGTCCGGAGCTGATGGCTGGGATGGGTTGCCCCAGAACACCTATTGAAATCGTAGACGGAGTGCTGATGGATCGGGACGGAAAGAATGTGGACACTGCTATGCGCGAGGCAGTAGAAATGGCTATGAAGCAGCTTTCTTCGGAGGAAATCCAATGCGCGGTTCTGCAATCCAGAAGTCCCACCTGTGGCGTGAATCAGGTTTACGATGGGAGTTTTTCCGGAAAGCCGATCTCCGGGGCGGGCATCTTTGCTCAGGCACTGAAAGAGGCCGGTTATTGGGTGATTGACGCGGAAGATGTCGGGAAGGAATAGAAACTCTGTTTCTTAGTGGTTCGTAGTAGTGGCAAGCAGTGTCTGGGTGCTACCCAGACGGATTTTTGCTTGTTGGGGAATCCCCCAAACCCCAGATCTGCTCCTTCCGGGCAGGTAACGCGTTTTGCAAACGCTGACATTCTGATGGAAGGGTGGCGTGTTTCACTACACCCATTGCCGGCGCACCAATCGGAAAACAGAAAGATTTGCCCACACGAGATTTGTAAAATCTCGTGTGGGCGATTGTCATGCCTGTCTTAAAACTGCAAAAGCACCGGCGCGGACGCCGCTGGCTTCTGCGCGGGCCCTTGCCACCTGGTGGGCGTAGATATTCAATGTTGTGGATGCGGTTGCATGCCCCAGCTCGGCGGCTGCGTTCACAAGATCCACACCGTTGGCAATCATCATGGAAGCTGCGGTATGTCTGAAGGCGTGCGGGTGAATGTGAGGCAGATCATTTTCTTCGCTGAATTTGTTCAGCCAGTCGGTGATGCTGTCCGGGTGCATGGGCGTGCCGTCGTCCTTGGTAAACAGAAATCCTGTATCCTGCCAGATGTCTGCGTGACGAATTTTCTGCCGCAGCTGTTCTGTTCGGTACTCCTTTAAAACCCCGATGGTTTCTGGGGACAGACAGATCGCCCGGGGCTGACCGGTCTTGGGTGGTCCGACATAAGTGCCCCTCTCTTTGGTATACAGCAACGCCTGCCGGATCATCATAATGCCCTTGTCCAGATCGACACAATTCCATTGAAGACCCATCAATTCACCCCGGCGGCAGCCGGTGTCAATGAGAATGTAGGACATGGCTTTCCACTTGACAGGAGCCTTTTCCAGCGCTTTGACAATGTCGGCAATCTCCTCCGGCTGGAAGTAGTCCGCCTCATGCTTCGGCACTTTGGGCGGCGAGGCTTTCGCGGCAGGATTGTAGGGGACAAGCATTTCCTTATCCGCCTGCGCCAGAATCATGGAGATCAGGCGGTGATGTTCCAGAATGGTTTTGTTGGACAGGGGCTTCTTCCGGTCGGATACCGTAAACATTTCTGACACCGAGTATCCCAGTGCATCCGCAATACCCTGTGCCGTTTCCAGCTTCACGGCCTTGCCATTTAATACTGCATTCAAGGTGGTGTGGGCAATGCCGGATTCTTTTGCAATAACATGCTTTGGCTGACCCAGTGCTTCCACTTTTTTCTTCAACACCTTCTTCGCCACAGCGATGGCTCCCAGATTCCGGACACCATTCTCGGACAGCGTTTTGTAAAAATCATTCAGGTGCTGTGGACGGATTTGTGTCAGTTTCAGATGCCCGATGGCGTCGTCAATTCTCGGAAGCATAGCCCGATACCGCTCAATCGTGGTTGGTGCGAGTCCGTTGCGCTCCTTCAAATCCAGCACATAGTCTGCATAATCGCAGAAGCGTTTGACCTTGTCGATCTCGTAGCCTGCCTGGATGGCTTCTTCAAATTTGAAGGCCGCGGCCATTGCCTCCCGCTCCAGCTGCTTTTTACTCATGTTGGGACGGGGTGGTTTCCATGTGGTGGTGCGCTTGATCTGTTTTCCCTCCCAGTTTAGACCACCAGAGACGATCAGCCGATAGTGCATCAGCTGACCGGCTTTATTATATCTTGGTTCGATGGATGCCATATACATTCTCCTTTCTGTGGGACTGGCTCACAGCTATCATAAACTGTGAGCCAGCGTGTGACAAATGTGCGGCTTACTGTTCGCAGTTGACCCAGCGCAGAAATGCGTCCCAGGGAATCAGGTAGGTTCTGCCGATTACCTTGCAGGGCAGCTGCCTGGTGCGGATGGCACGGCGCAGGGTGTACTCGCTGATGTTGATGCCGCTGGCGTTGGCACGCTCCACGGTCTGCTTGATATTCATAACGCTCATATTCCTAATCTTATCGTTCATCGAGGGATCTCCTTTTCCAGTTTCGTTCGAATTTTTCCAGTAATTGCAGAATTGTTTTCTGTATTCTCTCAGTGGTATAGTTCTTGGGGAAGTAACGGCGGATGTCCTTCAGATCGAACCGCAGTTTTTCTTCCTGATTGGCTTTGGGCTGCTGCAACAGTTCCAAAATCCGGTCCATGTCCAGCGCTCCTGACTGGCTCAACTTTTTCAGCTGCTGGGACTGGGAAAGCGAGGGCGTGCAATCCTCGCTTTCCATCGTCTCCAACAAATCCCGCTGCTCTGATTCTGTCAGATAGGAAAGCTCCACAGCGGGGGTCAGGGCAATTTTCTGTTCATCCACCATCTGCAGAATCTCCGGGATGAGATAGGTCAGGCGGATGTAGCGTTTGACTTGAGACGCACTGTCCTCTGAAATTGTAGAGGCGGTTAACTTCGGTCCAACTTGGTCCGAAGTTAAATCATTGCGTTGCCCCTGGCGACTTTCAGCCTCCATTTTCATCCTGTACGCGAAGGCTTTCTCGCTGGGCAGCAGGTGCTCCCGGTGAAGATTGCTGTCCACCAGTGCGATGATGGCGGTATCCCGATCCATGGAATAAATTAAAGCAGGAACCGTTTCGATTCCTGCCTTTTGGCACGCCCGGAGTCTCCGATGACCGGAGATCACCTCGTATTCCGCTGTATCGGTTTCCCGAACCACAATGGGTGTCAACAGCCCTTGGGTCAGGACACTGAAAACCAGCTGGTCCATTTCGGCATCATCCTTCACCCGGAAGGGATGATTCTCAAAGGGGCGTAGTTTGTCGATGGGTAAGAACTCTGCGCGGGGTGGTGTGTTTGTCTGCAAGCTGTGTCCTCCTGTAATCCCGGTGCGTCAACGCACACCGAATAACCTGTTGTCGTGTCATGTGCTCCATAGCTTTTTCTATATCCCCCTTGTTTACAAAAGGGAAAAGAAGAATCGTTGCAAGTTTTCAAGTAAAATCACCTCTTTTGAAGATTGGCTGGACAGAAAATGGTATTATCCTGTCAACGGGACAAACCGCAGCTGTTTACGCCCAGCCATCCGGGAGGGCCAGCTGTTCTTCGATCAGCGGGAAGGCTTCCGCTTTGATACGCCGCCAGGAACGCTGCTGTCCGTAGATTTCAAAGCGGTGCTGAGCACCCTTCTCCCAGCCGGTGACGGAATCGTTCATGATACTGCCGATCTCCCGCAGCTCCTGCTGCTTCGGCTCAGACAAACCGTTGCCCAGCGCCTCCCGGTAGAGCATGAGAGAACAGACATAGTCTCCTTTGTAGCTGTCCAGGAATTTCTGAATCAGCCCGGCCTTGCTGTCCTCCGGCATAAATTCCCGCTGTGCAGTCCGCGCGATTTCTTCTAGTTCCGGGGGCAGAATCAGACTGTAGTTTCCGCTTTGGTAGATGGTCATTGCCTCTGCCCAGACCTGCCGGATGTACGCCCGGGAAGCGGCTTCATCTGCCAGAATGTGGGTTTCTGCTTTCTCCGCGTTGACCAGCACCGGGAGAAAACGGCGGTTGCCGCTCCTGTCCAGCGGCAGAAAGTCCATGGTATTGGAGGTGCCGGCAAACACGCACTGTCGGGGGCGGTCCTTCGGGTATTTCTCATAGGGAACCTTATAGGTGTCCTTCTGGCGGCTCAGGAAGGATTTGATTTCCTCAATGCTCCTGGCGTTGGCGGTTGCCAGCATTTCTGCCATCTCAATAATCCAGTGTCCGTATAGCATCCGGTACAGATTGTCGTCCGACAGCTTTTTGATGTCATCGGAAAACCAGCTGTCATTCATGGCTAGCAGGCGGATGAATGTGGACTTGCCTGCGCCCTGCCCGCCCACCAGACACAGCATGGTATCGAATTTGCTGCCCGGATGGAAGACCCGCTGAATCGCACCCAGCAGAAAGATTTTGAAGGCTTCCGTTGTGTACGGGGTTTTCTCTACGCCCAGAAATCTGGTCAGTGCGTTGCAGATGCGCGCCTCACCATCCCATTGCAGTCCCAGCAAAACATCGCAGATGGGGTGGTAGTGCGCCTCATTTGCCACAATATCCAGCGCGCACTGGATGTTCTTTTCCGCAGTGATGCTGTAGTTCTCCTCAAAATACAGCCGCAGGTAGTTGATATCCGTGTCTGTTACCGCTGTATCGGAGCGGCACCAGCCCAGATCCTTCTCAATGTCAATCCGTTCGGTGAGACTGTTGCGGCGAATGGAATCTTTCAGAAGGGGGTCATTCTGGAAGACCAGCATGCAGTTTCCGAGACTCTGCATGACGGCTCCCTTGCTGTTCGTCTGGAGCATCAGACGGATTTCCTCTTTTGTCATAGTCGTGGATTCGCTGTTCATATTCCTTGATTTTCTCCTTGTAGTGTAAATAGATGTCCTGTTTTTCTTCTTCCGTACCAAAGGACAGTTCCCACAGCAGCTCCTTTGCTGTGGCGCTGTTTTGAAGTGCTTCCGTAAAGTGAGACGGGAAGTCCTGCCCCGGATTGGGTGGTCTGGACTTCCACTTCACGAGCAGCAGATTGTATGCCCGCAGAACCTCCCGGGCGTGATACACCCAGTCCTCAAATTTCCGCTGCGCCGGGGATTTCCGGACGACAGCTATATCGCAGCCGACGAACCCTAAATACAACAACACTTTCCTAGCCGAATCAAAAAAAAAAATACCAAATAGTCGGGCGGTGAAGGTGATCACATCTCCCACGGCTCCGCAGCCGAAGCAGTAGAAGGTTTCGTCCACCTTCATGCTGGGCGTGTGATCGTTATGAAAGGGGCAGCGGCACATACCGCGGGAATTGACGGAAAGCCCGTAGGCCTCCGCCGCCTGCCGGGTGGTAACGGACTGCTTGATTTGTGCGAAGTTGATCACGATGATTCCTTTCTTGTGTTTCCGGGAGATGATTCTTTCAGGCATGAGAAAGGCCCCCACCTCCGCAAAAGCGGAAATGGAGGCGCGATTGGAACAATTCGTCCTCGTGCCGGGTGAAGCGTGCGTTGTAAATGAAAAAGCCCGTCGAGCGTGCAGCGTTCGATGGGCTTTTTGTTCAGGTATATGCTTTATTCAGTTCCTTTGCCAGAAGCATTCCAACCTGCACGCCGTGCACAAATCCGGCTTGCTCAT
>CAMGCA010000087.1 GCA_946011705.1 uncultured Clostridia bacterium
AATATATGTTGCAATTTGTATATATTGTTGTAATAGATCTTTTCGAGTTACATTCAGTTTATTTTGAAATTCAGAGTCATGGGCTGGGCCAGATGGTCGGATTCCCGGCCATAGCAGCTGGTGACACCGGCGCTGGAAGCCACATCCGCATCCGCCGAAGCATCCACGAAGGTGGCAGCATGAATCCGATAGTAGCCGCCCTTGGTAAAGACAACGACCGCCGCGATCCGATCACCGTCCATCTCACACTGGGTAAACACAGTGTGATACATCAGCGTAACGCCAGAGGCGATGCACATATCCTCCCAGACGATCTTCATCCCTTCGGGATCGAAGGCAGTGGTGGAGGAGCAGAAGCCCACCGCGTCCGGAATGTGTCCGGTGGAAAAGCCCCGGCGGATCATCTCGTCTACCATTTCCTGCGGAATTCCCCGGACGACCTGCACGTCTCCCGCGTGATAAGTCATCTGAGGGGCAGTGCCGCAGGCGGTCAGCGCGCCGCCCAGGTATCCGTTCTGCTCCACAAGAAGCGTCTTCGCGCCGCCCCGGGCGCTGGCGATGGCGGCTACGGTACCGGCGGGACCGCCGCCAATGACCACCACGTCAAACTGTAGTTCTTTCATTTCCCTGTTCCTCCTGTTCCAGTCGTTGGTAATAGGTTCTTGCAAAGGCGTGGGCGCCGATCTCGGACAGTGCCCGGATCCCGATGCGGCCGATTTTCAGCGGGCCTATCCTCAGCATGGGCACCTGATAGTCCCGGCTGGTAAGTCCAAGCTTCGTGCACTCCAGAAAGTGGAAATATTCGTGGCTCAGAATCATATTCTGTGCCTGACGCGGCTCCATGTGATTCTGCTCCGCCCAGAGAGCGATGGATTTCAGATACAGATTGATCTCATTTTTCCCGGACAGATAGTCGCTGAAATAGCGCTGGCTGCCCACAACATAATCCGTATCCCTGGTCAGAATTTTCAGCCCGCTGTCTTCGGCGATCCGAAAGAAATCCCGTTCCCCATGGTATTCTTCATATACAGCATAGGCGGCAGCCTCCCCTTTTTTCCAGGCCGTGTCCACGATCCCGGCCCGGTCTTCCTCGGGTATCTTTTCATAGCAGGGGTCGTAAGTCAGCTCCCGCATGGCCAGCTCCCGTCCCGGGAACGGCATCGTATAGCCCGGCATAAACACCACCTCAGGTGTCGGTGCGGTTGGTTGCGGCCAGGATCAGAGGCGTGTCCTCCCCGTAGCCGGCCAGCTCCACCTCAGCCAGCGAGTAGACCTGATCGGCGCTGCTCATACCGGAAAGGTCGATCACCTTCTTGTTCAGGATCACGTAGAAGTTGGGCAGATTCGTACCGCCGTCATTGTATTCCGTCAATTCCTCCAGCAGGAACTCGGTATCCTTTCTCCAGCCCTTTACACTGGACTGACGGATCATGGCATTGTTCTTCTGCAGACGGATGACGCCCTCCTCGTCGATCAGACGCAGCGGATGGGTGACCTTCTTTACCAGGCCAAACAGCTTCTTTTCCACCCGATCCATGGTAACGGCGTAGACAAAACTGTTTTCTGCCGCGACACGCAGCTGAGACGCCTCTGTGGACAGATTCTCCGCGGCGATCTTCAGCAGCTCTTCCTTACTCAGCAGCTTCTGCGTCAGATCCTTGCTTCGCAGCTCCGTGGTACCCACGGCGATGGCACGGACAACATGGCGCTGGGTATCGATCTCCACAGTGACCTCTACGGTGCCGGGGGCCGCGCCGGTTCGGATGGCCTTCTGCTCGGCTTCCCGGCGGACACTGATGATATCGTCGTCGGTGGGATTGGTGATGGAGCGTTCCACCATGTCACGAACCATGGCCAGGGCCACACCGATGGTGGAGATCACGGGCGCGTTTTTGGCAATGCGGAACTTCTGGTTCATGGTCTGCGCCAGGTGGGGAACCACGGTGGACGCGCCGCCGCCGCCGCCCACGAAGCAGGTGGTGCGGGGATCCATCTTATAATCCTTCATCAGCTGCGCGGCAACCTTGCCGTTCTTCTCCGCGGCGAAGGCCAGCACCTTGCGGGCGGCTTCCTCTACGGTGCAGCCCATGTTATCTGCCAAAGGCTTCCAGGCTTTCACGGCGGCCTCTTTGCAGCCGGCGGCGTAGTCGCCTTCCTTCACATATCCGGCGATGTTTGCTGCGCCGGACATGGTCAGAGCAACCCGGACGCCGTTGCCGCACTCGATACAGGCATACTCAGGGTCGGTCGCCATGGGGCGCACGGCAACCAGCTTGGGCTCCACGATCAGGTTGGGGTCGGTATAGACTTCATAGTCGAGAGCCGCAATGTGGGCACTTCTGGGGCCGGTGGAGACTGCCTTTCCGTCCTTGATCTGAACCATGGAGCCGCCGCCGATGCCAACCGTGCGCACGTCCAGCGAGTTGAGGTAGGTCTTATGCCCGCCGACCTCCGCGTACTGGATCATCACCTTGCCGTCCTTGACACAGGAGATATCGGTGGAGGTACCACCGACCTCGAAGAAAATACCATCGGTCAGCTTTTCGTACATCAGCGCGCCGGCGACACCCGCGGCAGGGCCGGACAGAATGGTCAGAATGGGACGGCTGCGGACCTCATCCACCGTCATAACGCCGCCGTCGCAGCGCATGACCATCAGAGGGCTGGTAATTCCGGCAGCCTTGATGCTGTCGTCGGTCATGGTCGCGGCTTCCAGCATTTTGGGCATGATGGAGGCATTGATGACAGCGGTACGGGTACGGATGCGCAGGCCGTAGAGCTTGGAAATGTCGTTGGTCGCGGTGGCGGGAAGATTCTCCTCGGCGCAGACCTTCACGGCCAAATTCTCGTTGGCAGGGTCATCCACGCTGAACGCCTCGGCCGCCACAAAAGAGGCGGCGCCTTGCTGTCTCAGATTCTCCACAGCAGTTCGAATGGCAGCTTCCACATCGCCGGACGCGTCGGCATACTCATTTTCGCTGGGCAGGAATTTGCCGGCAGCCAGTTCGATCTGTCCCATGGAGGTGTCGGACTTGCTCTTGGCACCCTGGAGCCCGGAACCGATGGTGATGATGCCCACGTTCGCCACATCACCCTCCAGCAGCGCGTTTGTGGCCTGAGTCGTTCCGTGGGCGATAAACGTCACATCTTCGGGAGCGATATTGTGCTCTTCCATGACTCTGTGCAGAACCTGCACGATACCCGCTGCCACACCCTCTTTGGCGGAGTGGGTGGTGGGGACCTTTACCGTTCCGATCAGCTCATAAGTATCGTTGTCAATGGCGACGGCATCCGTAAAGGTGCCTCCCACATCAATACCGATTCGGACTTTCATTGTATTCTCTCCTTTGCATAGCGTTCATTTGCGTTTTATGTCGTATTCATTCGGAAACACGCAGACAAGTGCAGACACTGCCCGCATCTCCCTGTTTCCGAATATGGAGCGCCGGCTGAGCCGGCGCTCCATGGAAAGACGGGATTTGTGGCTTAGGGCATCACCGCATACTGGGTCAAAAGATCCGCCGAAGCCCGCAGCTCCCATTGTGCGACGTTGCCTTAGAAGTACAGGACCGCGCTGATCACGACGCCCACTACAGCCAGCGCCCACAGGTAGGGCAGCAGCTTGCGGGTGATCTGGTTGACGTCAACCTCAGCAAAGTTGGCTGTCCAGACATTCTGGGTATTGGTGGGGTCGCCGCAGCCCTGGATACGCTCGGCAGCCAGGAACGCGCCCATAACGGCCATGGGATTCAGGGTGCCCAGGCCAATGATCAGGGCGGCAATGCCGGAGCCAAGACCAAACAGGTTCATGGGTCCGCGGTACAGGGACAGAGGTGCCAGCAGGGCAAAGAACAGGATGTAGCCGACTCTGCCGGTGGGAACGACCTTCAGCAGGAAGGGGTTCAGAACTTCCTTGACCATGGGGTTGGTCACAGCCAGATACAGAATGCCGATGCCAACCATCAGGATGACGGCGGGGCCTGCGTCGGTAATGCCGTCGTAGCAGCTCTTGGTCAGCATATTCATGGACTTCTTAAAGGACTTGGAAGTGAATACCAGCGCCCAGATGATACCAACCACGAAGGCAGGGCAGACAGGAACCTTCAGGAACGCGACCAGAACAATGGGGATCAGGGGGGAGATCATCGCCAGAGCGCCGGTGACGCCCTTGAGCTGGCGGGACTCCTCCACATCACCGGTAGGAGCAGAGAAAGCGAACTTGATGCCGTTCTTCTTGAATTCCACAATGATCAGGACGATGGTGGCGATCAGGGTCGCAATGAGCATATAGATCTCGAAGCTCTTGATCTGCTCCATCTCCAGAGAGAAGATATTGGAGAAGCTCTTCCAGTTGGCAATGTTGAAGGTCAGGCCGGTGCTGAAAGCCATCAGGAAGATGCAGGCGGCGCTGCCCGCGGGAACGCCGACAGAGACCAGAATGGGAAGCACAATGCTGCCGACCATGATGATGGAGCCCAGGCCGTTCAGAGTGGTGAACAGCAGAGCTACAGCGATCACCATGATGATCGTGACGACCAGGGGACGGTCGCCACCCAGCTCAGCGCTCTTTTTGATGATGTTTTCGGTGATGCCGGTCTTGTTCATGATCTGGCCCAGCCACGCGCCGAAAATAACGGCCATGATGGCGCTTCCCATACGGACCGTTCCGGCTTCAAAGACGGTCTGCAGCCAGCCGATCGCTTTTCCGTCCGCGTCAACACCAACGGCGGGAACACCCGCGATGATGCAGATGACGACCGCCATCAGCGGAAGCGCGAGCAGCGTGGGAATCTTCTTCGTCATCATAAGTGCCGCAATGACGAGGAAGGCAATGATAATCAGGGTACCTTGCAACATAGTATCTACTCCTTCTAACTTTCTGGGCTTTCACCCAATTTATTTACAGCCGCTTTTGCGGATGTGACGGGGGAAGATCATCCACTGCCTTTCTGAACGCAGCGGACGCGTCGTAAACCTGGCGCGGGCCGGGGTCGGTACCCATAACCACCGCGCCGATCATGATCGCCTTGCAGCCGGCGTGGTACAGGTGACTGACCTCGGAGGGCTGGATCCTTCGCTGGGTCGGGATCAGGCAGGGCTTCGCCGTTTTGACAGCAATGCTTTGAAAACGCAGAATGTCATCATAGCACAGCGCCGTTCCGTAATATTCACCCGGCAGGATAGAGCACTCCAGGACATCAATATCCGAATCCCGGACAGCGTCCAGTGTTTCCGGGGTATAGCCGGAATCAATGGCCACCATTTTTGTCAGAACCGGGCTTTCCATCATGTGGCAGGGGAGATTTCGGCTGTAGGCGCTGAAAAAAGCCAGCCCCATCTGTTCCAGCTCCCGCCGCTCCCCGGGGGTAATGAAGGTCTCCGCGCCGCCGGGAACCAGGCCAACCGGAACCTCACCGCACAGCGTGATCAGCTGACGGAGAAATTCCCGGTTTTCGGCATAGGTGCCGAAGGTATGGCCGCTGGCCCGGTGCCACACATTACAGTGGACTTTGATGGCCTGCGCCCCGGCGTCCAGCGCCGCCCGGGCCAGATCAAGATCGTTGGCGGGGAGGCTTACCACCAGCGTGAAGGAATTGCTCTCGATCATCTGCCTGAAATTCATGGTCTCCTCCTCCTTCACCACTTATACCGCGCCTTCCAGGCGAACCTGGATACACTTTGCCCGGACGCGTGCGGCAAATCCAATGGCAGTGCGCTCCCGGCTGCCCTCCCGGATCAGAACGATATCCGGTTTCTTTCCCTGAGTAAAGCGGGTGCTGACGCAGCCGCGCAGCTCCTCCAGAAAGCACTCCGAAAGCGTCTGCTTTCCCGCAATCAGGACGGTATCCAGGCGGAACATGGCATACAGGATATTCAGAAGCATCGCCAGCCGGCATACAAGAGGCTTTTCCTTCTCGGAAGGGGCCTCCTCCGGCAGCATGGACGACAAATCCTCTACGAAGTGATCTTTCAGCGTGACGGTGCCCCCATCGATCTGAAGAACCGTCCGGATCTGCGCGCCCAGCTGGATATGTGCTACATTCCGCTTTTCCATGCCCGCCTCCCGGATCACGTCCGTTACGGTAAAGGCGGCCACGGAATCTTCCAGTACCGGCACCCGGAATTGTGTTTTCAGAGCATCCTTCAGGGAGATATTTGCCGCCTCATAGCCGGTGGAGTACATGACATGGACCCCCTGTTCCCGTACGGCCTCCTGAAACCGGATTCCGATCCCCGCCAAAGGCTCTGCCCGGGGCACGTCCACGATCTCTTTCGCCACCGCGGAAAATATGCTGTTTCCGTCCATGAATCTGATGCGGATCTGTCTGGTAGACAGAATTTTGAGCCGCATACTGAGTGTTGTAATGTAGATACAGCCGTGAGATATCTCCAGCACCAACAGATATCCGAGGGAATTGCTGACCGTCAGCTCTGTTCTAGCCCGTCCGGCCGTGATGATCTTTGTTCCGCTTTCTTCAATGATACCGCGCTTCAAAAGATCCGCGGTTAGGCTGGTAACCGTACTTGGAGAGAGCTGTGTTTTTTCAGCCAGCTCGATTCGGGAAAGACCGTTTCCACTCAGGATGGTTTGCAGAATCAGCAGCTGATTGCCGGTCTTTGTTTCTTTATGTCCGAGTTTCTTCATCTATTTCACAAGCCTCTGCTTCAAGCTAAATTCGGGATTCGAATTTCTTATTTCGTTTTCCGAAATAAGTGCATTGATATCTTATCATATCGGCAGATATTTTCAATACGCAATAATGTCTAAAATATGAATGACGAATTTGGACATTATTCCGGGATGCTGTTCCAGTTTCCTGCCGCACTATTCTGCCATTTCCCTTTTCCGAATGTCAAATTTGGAGGCTCCCCTCTTTGCGCAATACCATTTTCAGCCGGGCTTGAACTACCCATCGGGTTTTGCGGCCCGTGCCGGTGGTGATGGATTCAGCGCTTCCCGGCGCATTCCGCCTTTTCTTTTCCCGTTTTTCATGCTATACTGTTGGAAAACACAGAAAAGGCGGGATTTCTTTGGAACTGGATCTGGCACGGGTAAAATCGCTGTTTTCCAATGCGGACTACGCCCGGGGTATGGAGTACTTCCGACAGGGGCGAGTGCTGGATATGACAGCCGGAGAGGGTGACAATCCGGTGGTGAAGTGCTGCGTCCGGGGCAGTGAGGTCTATTCCGTCCGCTTTCAGCAGATGGAATACGGATATATGCGCATCGGCTGCAGCTGCCCCCGGTTTGAGGACATGGGCAAATGTAAGCACATTGCCGCCGCCATGATCGCCTATGTGGAAGACCCGCCCCGGCCCGCGGCGGCACGCAGTGACCGCTACGCCCAGGCCCTGCTGCAAAGCTACCTGCAAAAAAGCCGGGAGCAGCAGCCAGCCCTCCCGGATGTCCCTGCCCGTCTGGTGCCCCAGCTTCACACCGCCTACCGCGGCTACCCCATGTTCACCTTC
>CAMGCA010000088.1 GCA_946011705.1 uncultured Clostridia bacterium
TTTGTGCTCTACCCTGCAGGGTAGGTATATGTCCCAGTCTTCAGAATCAAAGGCGCCTTGCGGTCGGCGCTGTTGAAAGCCATTCTGTTGAAGATCCCACCCAAAAATCCCGATCCCCAGATTCCCTTCGACAGGAAAGCCTCCTTTGAACCGGCCTATTTTCATACCCTCTCCTTAAAGCCAGATCGACAGAATCCGCTGAACAGCATTCTTCAAGGGGTACGTATTTCAGACAGTGCGCCGATCTCTGACCGGCAGCTCGCCTTAACACGAAAGATAGATGAATTTCCCGACGAAACCTACAATTCCATCAATATTTGCAGGGAATGTATTCGCCCGGGCACCAGGATTTGCTGTACACTTACCTTGGATCAATCCATTCTCCATGATGGGAAGTATGTGGATACCATTCTGGAAGCCATTGCAAAGACTTCTCAATTCTATCAGGATTCTGTCCTGCGCCATTACCCCCAGGCCTCCAATTATATGAATTCCAGGACTCTCCTGCTGGGAGGCGGGGTAGGCTTCCAGTCCAAAACAGTTACCAAGCCTTATTACGGCCAGAATGCACTGGATGTCACATCGAAGATATTGGGTAATACTTTTCGGAAGCACCATCATGAGCGGGATGTTGAAGAGGGAATCTCGCCCAGAGCTTTGAAACAGACGGATTTTAACAGTGCGTCCTACCCCTTTGGTGTTTGCGAGGTTACGATTCGATGATTATACAGTGGGTTCTATCATTCATGCCCATCTCCGGGCATTCTCTCTATGCGGACTCAGCCTACCGACTATATGCGTTTCTGCTGGAGCAGCTCTCATCGGAGGATGCCTGCTGGCTTCACGAAATCGGAAGGGGTGTTGTCAGCCAATATCTCTGCTTTTCCAAGGAGGATCAAAGATACCTATGGACAGTCAATATTCTCTCACCAGAGGTCGGCAGCCTGTTGTGCCCGATTTTGGAGAAGATTCCGGAAATCCAAATTGAGAACCAGCATTTCCCGATTATTGAAAGAGCCTTTTTTGAGATAGGACCAGAGGAATTTGTCAAGAAAGGTCGTCAGTTGACACAAAGCCGCGCTTCTCTGAGGTTCCTTACCCCAACTGCTTTTCGGCAAAGCGGAAGATATACCATTTTCCCTCAGGAAAAACTGATTGTGCAGAGTCTGATTGCCCACTGGAACGAGGTGTTCCCGGAATATCCTCTTAATGATGAGGATGCTTTTCAAGTCCTGCTTTCGGTGGGACATATTTTGGATTACCAGTTGAGTACTTCCCGTTTTTCCTTAAAGGGGGTAAAAATACCAGGGTTTGTCGGCAGCTGCATATTAGATGCAAAGTTGCCGCTTCCACTTTTGGAATTGTGGAATACTCTGCTACTCTTTGCGGACTATTCTGGAATCGGCATCAAAACCGGCTTGGGCATGGGTGGAGTTCATGTCCAATGGCTTAATCAATGTGGCAACAAAAAATAAAGGAGTTGATAATATCCCTGAAATGGCATGCCATTTCAGGGATATATCTATCTGTGGGTCCTTCATAACAAGTATACCGATAATATGGTGCTGTTCTCCATAAATACAGAAGTTTTGTCACTACTCCTCGGTATTCTGCTTCCAGAGCAGAAACACACTCACCGCCAGCGCTGCGCCCTTGGCAAAGGCTTCCAGCATCAGGGCGGTGAGTGTTGTCATTTTGCGCTGCACCGAACGATGGTGTCCGCAGCGGTGATGATCACCAGTACGGTGACGAACCCCACCGTGAACCAGATCAGTTCACTCATGGTCGCTCCCTCCCTTCTATTTGATTCACCCGGCGGTAGAAGGTGGTTTTGGACATTTGCAGGCACTGCATTGCTTCTACCGCGGTCATCTCGCCACTGCGCCAGGATGCAATCACAGTATCCTGCCCAGCCCTCTCCAATGGCTTGCGGCCTTTGTACTTTCCTTCCTGCTTGGCGATTGCGATGCCCTCTTTCTGCCGCTGGAGCAGGTATTCCCGTTCCAGCTGTGCCACGGCTCCAAAGATTGTGAGGACAAAACGCCCGCTGGGGGTGGAGGTGTCCAGAGCCTCCTTCTTGGAAATGAACTCCACCCCTTTGGCGGTGAGCTGCTCAATCAGCTCCAGCAGATCCTTGGTGCACCGTGCAAATCGGGAGATGCTTTCCACTACTACAGTGTCGCCTTCCCGGACGAATTCCAGCAGTCTCTGCAATTCCGGCCGACTGGTGTCCTTGCCACTCTGTCGGTCAATGAACACACGCTCTACACCAAGCTCCTGCATCAGCACTTCCTGACGGGCGGTGTTCTGACCTACGGTGCTGACCCGCACATACCCAACTTTCATTTCATACCACCTTCTTTCCCAATAGGGTCACTTTTTTCTTGGGACGTTCCAAAATGGGGAAAACGACCCTATTGGAACGCTTTCTGTCCCTGTTTTCCTGTCCCGCTAGGGTATACCCTAATGGGAGGCTTTTCAAAACGGAACCACCATCAGCTGGTTTCCCACTCTCAGGAATAACTCCGGGTGCTGGAACAGCCGGGTGTATTTCTGGATCAGTTCTTCCGACAGGGAAGCAAAGTTCTCCTCTCCCAGACCGCAGATAAAGAACGGGCCGCAGAGAACGTCGTAAACATTCCCAGCTTCATCCCGCAGGGCGCGGTTGTGTTCCAGCCCCATCAGCTTCCCCTCGTCGTTGCACGCAATAGCGACAGGGTCTGAAAACGGATACACTGCTTGAATGGAGCCTCCGACGAAAGCCTGCATCGATTCCAGAGAGCCGTCCAGTTCCACTTGCTCCGGCATCTTGCCGGGTTGAATGGCTAACACGATCATTAATGTTACCTCCTTAACCGCAATAAAGATATTCCTCGATCTCTTCCGGCGAAATGCCCTCGCTTAGAAGCGCATCGATCTCATCAGGGCTGATGCCAAAACAGGAACCAACTGCCTTTAGGTCATCAATGTAACTGTCCTCCGAAGGGTCATCATCCAGCAGGTAAGGACGCCGGGGTTCCCGATAGGGCCACCAATCGAATCCGTGGGTGTAGTTGGTAAAATACAGCTTTTCGTCATTGAACTCGCTGCGGCTGATTTTGCCACTGGCGTCGATTTTCAGAATCTCTCCTGTGTAAATCCGCACTGGTTCCCATTTCCCGAGATTCAGGCGGGAATTTTTCAGCCCTTTTCGCAGAATCTCCTCCGTACTGGCGTAGACACACAGTCCTTTCTGAGGGAAGTGATAGATCGTCAGTGGATTGTTTCCCTTCACGAAGTACAACTCGTCCCGGTCAGTCAGAACGGTTATGGTGAAGCTGCCCTCCAGCTCCTCCGCCATAAATCGAAAGGAATCGAAGTTTACCTGTCCGTATTGCTCCAATAGCTGAACCGCCACATAACTGTCCGTCTCCACCTTGGCGATGGGCAGTTTGAACTTTTGGCGAAGAGTTTTGTCGTTGGTCAGGACGCCATTATGGGCAAGAGCAAAGTGTGTCTGACCAGCCATGCCGGGGAAGGGATGATTATTGATGTTCACCAGTTCGCTGCCTTGGGTCGCCATCCGGGTATGGCCCATGACAGTGGAAGGCGAACGGGGGACCCGATACCACATCAGATGTGCCGGAAGCGGACGCTTGTAGATAACCCGCTTCCCATCAAGGTTGTAGGCAATCCCGGTTGCATCTGTTCCCCGTTCTTCACAGGCGGTGGACAAGGTGGACAGTAGCCGCAGCCGCTGCTTCCGGGTCAGTTTGCGGCCATAGTCAATAAATCCATACAAACAGCACATATTCACACCTCCGCTTCCGCTGTAACAGGCTCGTTGATATAGAGCCGGCGTTCTTTTAGGTACTGCACCAGCTCAGGCAGGTGAGCGCACCCAGAAACAAAGGTGGTCCAAGATAAATCCTTGATTTCCTCGTCATCCAAATCCACTGCACAATCACAAATCCTGTCAATCAATTGTAAAGTAGCAATCAAGGTATTCAGTTTCATAGTTCCTCGAAACATACGGAATTCAATAGTGTGATAGTTTGTCAGATTGACACAGGTATATCTTTCTTGTCTTCCTTTTGCCTCGACCAGTACTTGCTGCGGGTGTTCTTTCAGGCCATATCGCGCTGCCCAATGGCAGAGCTGCTTCTGGGTACGGCGGCTGAACTTCAGCAGCTCCTCCCAGTGTTTTTCAAAGAAGTAGAGGATACGCCCAATCACCACTTCCTGCTCTTCCTCGGTTTCTCCAAAGGCGGTGCGGTTTACATGGACGTGCAAGCCACAGGTACCTGCCTGATGGGACAGGTAACCCAGCTCTTTTGCTTTATTCAGAATTGCTGCCCAGGGCATTTGATGCAGGTGGTAGTCCAGTGTCATGGGATGGGTTACGATTTCCATTCCTTCGTTGAGGGAACCATCGTGCTTTATGTAAACCTGTTCGTGATCCTGATTGGCAATGCGCAGAATTTTTTCCGCATTGGAATTGCTCTCACCGGCGTCATCGATTTCCAGTTCCACGCCGAAGTACCTTTTGCCCTCCCCGTAAAAAATCGGCTCCGGCTTGTAATAGTAGTCATGGATCACCCGCTGATCTGCGTGGCGGCAGTGGCAGGTGTAGCAGCGGGCATCGCAGTCATCCTCGTCGATGTAGTAGGCGTCGTCCTGGTGGATCGTCCTGCCGCAGTCGGTGCAGGTAGTATAGTAGCGATCATAACACCGCCCGCAAAGCGGCGTTTCATTGTCCCCCTCGTTGTCGTCCGCCCATATTCTCGTTCCGCACCGTTCGCAAACCACCGTTTCTGTGCGCAGACATTCGGCACAAAGCAACACATCCCCAAACTCCACCAATTCCGATATCGGATGCTCTACGCCGCAGATATCGCAGACTCTTGTCCCTTCCAATGTTTTTACCTCCAAAATAAAGATAGCCCGGAGCTGTTACGCTCCAGGCTTCATGAGTATAATATGTAATTCAAAATTCTGAGTTTGGCGGCATGAAATTGTCTATAGGCACACACTACCATCGGGCCTTGTTCAGCTTGCAAGCGATTATGGTGCTTGGTCAGTAATAATGGTGCAAGGTGAAATGAGCATAAAATATTCCGAAAACGCCGGGAATTGTGCACCCGATTTTCCCCCCGACCGAGATAAATCTATTAAGGTCTTTAAGAAACCGACAGTAAGTCATGTAAACTGGAAGTTACTTTTGCAATCCACCAAAATGTGCGAAACGACATAAAAACACGATGTGCGAAACGACATAAAAACACGATCAGAGTGTTGTTGCAATTTCGCAGAATTGTGAGATTTTTGCTTGTCAGATTGCGTCGAATGGGTTATGATAGAGTTATCATAATCCATTCGGAGGTATGACCATGGCCATCTCCTATAAAAAGCTTTGGAAGCTGCTGATTGATAAAGATATGACCGCAGTGGAACTGCGTGAAAGAACCGGCATCGCGCCCAATACCATGACTAAGCTCCGCCGGGATGAGGAAGTGTCCATGGCAGTGCTGATCAAGATATGTACGGCGCTGAATGCCAATATTGGGGATATCATGGATTTGATTCCTGGGGAGGACGCTTGAAATGGCTACGATCAACATCAGAAAGCTGGAAGCAGATCTTTGGGAGTCCGCAGATCTTCTGCGGCAGGGTTCCAAGCTGACCTCCAACCAGTATTGTATGCCCGTTCTGGGATTGATTTTCCTGCGATATGCCTTTGGCCGTTTCAAGCTGGTGGAAGCGGAGATTCAGAAAAACCGCCCTGTCCGCAATGGACGGGTGCTGCCTGTGGAACCCAGCGATTTTACGGAGAAAAGCGCCCTGTATCTTCCGCCGGAAGCCCGGTATGATTATCTGGTCAATCTCCCCACCGACATTGCCTCGGCGCAACTGAAAAATCAGAGCGGTCATGTGATGACCAGTCTGGGCGAAGTGGTCAACAATGCCATGGAGCTGGTGGAGGCGCAGAGCGAACAGCTGAAAGGCGTCCTGCCCAAGGATTACACCATGTTCACCAATGATATTCTGTCCGAGCTGCTGCGCATTTTCAATAACAGCGCGTTGGATGAAGTCGGCGGGGACATTCTGGGCCGGATTTACGAATACTTTCTGAACAAATTCGCAAAGAACATCGCCTCGGACGATGGTGTGTTCTTCACGCCCAAATCCCTGGTCAAAATGATCGTCAATGTTCTGGAGCCAAAGCGCGGCATCCTGCTGGATCCCGCCTGCGGCAGCGGCGGTATGTTTGTCCAGACCGGCGATTTTGTGAATCAGGCTGGAATGTCTGCCAACTCTGCCATGACCTTTTATGGACAGGAAAAGGTGGAGTACAATGCCCAGCTGTGTCTGATGAATATGGCGGTTCATGGGCTGAACGGCATTATCAAATCCGGCAATGAAGCGAACACCTTCTATCACGATGCCCATAATCTGGAAGGCTGCTGCGATTATGTGATGGCGAATGAGGCTGTTATTTGTGGACTAACACCCGAAAAAGCCCGTAATATCAAGGAATTTGCGGCATAAGCCCTTGCATTTGGGCAGTGCCGAAACTGAATAGCTGATGTTGTACTGGGAGTAAGCGATGGACGCTTAGCCCATTTTTTATTGCCAGAATTGAATATGAACACGCCTTGCGCGTCTGTCTCTCCCTCCGGGGAGAATGCCTTTGCGGCTGGACAGACGCGCTTTTTTTGTACCCATTTTCAGGAGGATGAACGCTATGACAGATTACTGCGAAAACGGCAAGCCGAAGGACTGCCGGTACTGCTATTACTACGGCAGACACGGCTGTATGCTGAAGGTCTGCTATTATGACCGGCCAAAGCCGGAAACGAAACCCGTAAGCGAATGCGATGACTGCCCGTATGGCAAGTGCGGACCGTGCATCGGCTGGTGTACGAAGGAGATTCTTCGCTCGCTTGAGAGGGGGCGCGCCAAGTGACGCTGGATTATTTCTACGGTGCCCAGGCAGATCAGTTTGCCTTTTACCGTATCCCCAAGGCGCTGTTTACCGATGAACGCTTCAAGTCCATCTCCGCCGAGGCAAAAATTCTCTACGGCATTCTGCTGGATCGGATGAGCCTGAGCCGTAAAAACGGCTGGCTGGACGAACAGGGGCGCGTGTTCATCATCTTCACGCTGGAGGAGGTCATGGAGGCTATCGGCTGTGCCGATCAGAAGGCCACCAAGCTGCTGAACGAGCTGGACAGCAAAGCCGGGCTCATAGAGCGCAAGCGGCAGGGGCTGGGTAAGCCCAATCTCATCTTCGTCAAGAACTTTGTGGATAACTCCGACGGCAGCATCCCGCCTGCACCGGAATCACGAATCAAGACTCGTGAAAATCACGATTCAGCAGACGTGAATTTCACGACTCCGGAATCCCGAAAATCACGAGGAAGTAATACTGATTCAAATTATACTGATTTGAGTGAGACTGAA
>CAMGCA010000089.1 GCA_946011705.1 uncultured Clostridia bacterium
CCCCTTGTCACTTCTCAGGCCGTCCTGCCGGGGGTGGCTTTCCAGCGTCAGCCCCACCGGGTCGGGAAGCGCTGCCACGTCCCGCATCCCCTTTGCCATCCCGGCAATTCGCTCCGGGGTCAGGCGAAGACGATCCAGCATCACATCGGACATATGGCCTTTCGCGGCTTCCAAATCCAAGGCGTTTGCGTCAAGAATGGCTTCCGCACAGCTTATCAGGCTGTCCGCCATGGCGTTCAGCGCGGCGTTCTTTTCCCCCGCCGTCAGTCCGGCGATTCGGGGTTTCACGGCCTTGGCCGCTTCCAGCATTTCCTTCATGTTCTCTCCCCCACAAATCTGGTGCCCACCGGTTTTCCTTCCACGATATCATAGAGGGCGGCGGGGTTGTTCCCGTTGGCGATGACCATTTCACAGCCGCAGTCCAGGCAGATTTCCGCCGCCCGGAGCTTGGTGACCATGCCGCCGGTGCCCTGGGTGGTGCTGCTGACGCCCGCCAGCTTTTTGATGTCCTCGTCCACCCGGCGCACCACCGGCAGCAGTCTGGCGTTGGGGTCGGTGTGGGGGTCGGCGGTGTACAGGCCGTCAATGTCCGACAGCAAAATCAGCATTTGCGCTCCCACGCTCCTGGCCACATTTGCCGCCAGGGTGTCATTGTCGCCGATGACAATTTCCTCGGTAGCCACGGTGTCGTTTTCGTTGATTACCGGCACCACTCCCAGTTCCAGAAGCCGGTTCAGCGTGTTGGTGAAGTTTCCGTGACGGGTCTCGTTTGTCAGGTTGTCCGCCGTAATCAGCAGCTGAGCCACCGTATGGTGGTATTCACTGAACAGCTTGTCGTAGATGTACATCAGCTCACACTGGCCCACCGCCGCCGCGGCCTGTTTGCCGGGGATGTCTTGGGGCCGCTGCCGCAGACCCAGCTTGCCCACGCCCATGCCGATGGCACCGGAGGATACCAGAATCAGCTCGTGCCCGGCGTTGCGGATGTCGCTCATGGTTTTGCACAGGGCCTCCACCCGGCGGATATTCAGCTGTCCCGTGGCGTAGGCCAGGGTAGATGTACCGATTTTGATTACGATGCGCATAAGCATCCCTCCGCGCTTTTTATGTCGATAAATTGGGATTTGGCGAGTTGCACCGCACCACGACAAAGGTTGTCATTGCGAACCAGTGACCGATGTCACTGGTGTGGCAATCCGTTCTCCTTTTGGCATTTTCGTCATCCAGACGCGTAAGGGGATGCGGATTGCCACGCCAGTGTGCGCACTGGCTCGCAATGACATACGGGTATTTTAGTGCACCAAATTCCAATTTTCATAACTACTTACCGGTCGAGGGGCCCAAAGGATGTAGGATGACCGCCCAGCGTTCGTCACGCATTGTCAGCGGTGACTCGCCGCTAACTTCCAATTTACCGTTCTGCAGAGTTTTTTACATAGTATATCATGTTCCTCCCGCAAAAGGAAGCCTCTGGGATATAATTTCACGTCTTTCCCGGAGGAAAGACGTGAAAAATGGGTTACCGAATGACCCGAACCCGGACGACACCCTCGATTTCTCTCAGGTGCTCCACCACTGCGGCGGAGGGATGGTGGTCAAGATCCAGCATGGTGTAGGCGTATTCGCCCCGGCTCTTGTTCATCAGCCCCGCGATGTTCACGTTCTCGCTGGCGATGGCGGCGGTGAACCGGCCTAGAGAGCCGGGGATGTTGTGGTGCAGGATGGTGATGCGGCCCTCGCACTGGCACACGCCCATATCGCAGTTGGGGTAGTTGACGGAATTGACGATGTTGCCGTTTTCCAGATAGTCCATCATCTGCCGAACTGCCATCCGGGCGCAGTTATCCTCGGATTCCTCGGTGGAAGCGCCCAGGTGGGGAATGGCGATGCAGCCGGGCATATTGGCGGTCTTGGGGTTGGGGAAGTCGGTGACGTAGCGGGCCACCTTGCCGCTGGACAAAGCGTCCGCCATGGCGTCGTCGTCCACCAGCAGATCCCGGGCGAAGTTCAGAATAATCACGCCGTCCTTCATCTTGGACAGGGCGGAGGCGTTGATCATCTTCTCCGTCTCCTTCAGCAGGGGCACATGGACGGTGATGATATCGCAGGTGGCGTAGATTTCCTCAGGGGTCTTCATGCGCTGGACGTGGCCGTCCAGATTCCAGGCCGCCTCTACGGAGATGTGGGGGTCGCAGCCGTAGACCTCCATGCCCAGCTTTCTGGCCCGGTTGGCAAGAGGGCCGCCGATGTTGCCCAGACCGATAATGCCCAGCTTCTTGCCGGCAATCTCGTGACCGGCAAACCGGGACTTGCCCTTCTCCACCAGCTTGGCAACGTCGGGGTCATCCTTGATGGACTGCACCCAGTTGACGCCGCCGATGATGTCCCGGCTGCCCAGCAGCATACCGCACAGGGTCAGCTCCATGACGCTGCGGGCGTTAGCGCCGGGGGTGTTGAAGACCACGATGCCCTTGTCGGCGCAGGTGGTCAGGGGAATGTTATTGACGCCGGCCCCGGCCCGGGCAACTGCCAGCAGGTTCTCAGGCAGCTCCATGTCGTGCATATTGGCGCTGCGAAGGACGATGCCGTCGGCGGTTTCCATATCGTCCGTCAGGGCGAAATCTTCCGTCCACAGGGCAGTGCCCTGCTGGGAAATCTTATTCAAATAATGAATCTGGAACATGATTTTTCCTTCCTTATACCTGTTTTTCGTACTTCTCCATGAAGCCAACCAGCGCCTTCACGCCCTCCATGGGCATGGCGTTGTAGATGCTGGCTCGCATACCGCCCACGGTGCGGTGGCCCTTCAGGTTTACGAAGCCCGCCTCCGTTGCGGCCTTGACAAATTTCGCGTCCAGCTCGGCGTCGCCGGTGACGAAGGGCACGTTCATCAGGGAGCGATCCTTCTTGACAACCGTGCCGTGGAACAGTTTGCTGCTGTCCAGATAGTCATAGAGAATGGCGGCCTTCTTTTCGTTATAGGCCTTCATTTCCGTGAGGCCGCCGTTGCGCAGCAGCCACTTGAACACCTTGCCGCAGATGTAGATGCCGTAAGCGGGAGGGGTGTTGTACATGGAGCCGTTGTCGGCGTGGGTCTTGTAGCGCAGCATGGTGGGGGTGCCGGGGAGCACGTCCTCGGTAATCAGATCCTCCCGGATGATGCCGATGACTACGCCTGCGGGGCCGATGTTCTTCTGCACGCCGCCGTAGATCATGCCGTACTTACTTACGTCCACAGGCTCAGAAAGGAAGCAGCTGGACACGTCGGAAACTAAGTCCTTGCCCTTGGTGTTGGGTAGCTGCCAATATTTCGTACCATAAATGGTGTTGTTCTCGCAGATATAGACATAATCCGCGTTCTCGCTGATGGGCAGGTCAGAGCAGTCGGGGATATAGGAGAAGGTCTTGTCGGCGGAGGAGGCCACGGCGTTGGCCTGACCGTACATCTGAGCCTCCTGCCAGGCCTTCTTGGCCCACTGACCGGTGATGATATAGTCGGCGACCTTGTTCTTCATCAGGTTCATGGGGATCATGGCGAACTGCTGGGAAGCGCCGCCCTGCATGAACAGAACCTTATAGTTGTCGGGAATGCCCATCAGGGTGCGAAGGTCGGCCTCGGCCTCGTCGATGTTGGTCTGGTAGGCCTTGGAGCGATGGCTCATTTCCATGACGGACATACCGGTTCCCCGGTAATCCAGCATTTCATCGGCTGCTTCCTGTAAAACGCTTTCCGGCAAAACCGCCGGGCCAGCGGAAAAGTTGTATACTCTGGACATATGCGTCGCTCCTGTTTTTTGTACTTTAGTTGATTAAATCAACCTGTCATTGCGAGCCAGTGCGCACACTGGCGTGGCAATCCGTTCCCCTCACAACGTCCCGATTTGCACCTGTTACCCAGGAGAAAACGGATTGCCACGTCGCTCCGCTCCTCGCAATGACATACGAATTCGATTTATTCTGCTTTATCTATCTTCTGAATGTAACAGCGTTACCAGCAGCTCATAGCCATGGGGCACGAAGGTGCCGGTGGCTTTTGCCTCGGCTTCGGTGTAGCGGGCTTTTTTCCGCTGCTGCCGGGTGCTGTCGTAGAGTACATAGGGCACCGGGTCAGAACTGTGGGTGCGGATGCGGATGGGGGTGGGGTGGTCGGGCAGCACCAGCATCCGGTAATCCTCCCCGGCATCCTCCATAGCCTGCATGATGGGGCCGATGACGCGGGTGTCCAGATACTCGATGGACTGTACCTTTTCCGCAACCAATCCCTGATGGCCCATTTCGTCGGGAGCCTCCACATGGATATAGGCGAAGTCACAGCCGTCCTTCAAAAGAGCATCGATGGCGGCCTGGGCCTTGCCCTCCCAGTTGGTGTCGAGAGAACCGGTGGCACCCTCCACAGTGTAGATTCGCATGCCCGCGCCCACGGCGATGCCCTTGAGCAGGTCAACGGCGGAGATCATGGCGCCTTTCAGGCCGGTTTTTTCGGCAAAGCTGCCGATGCTGGGCTTGGTGCCGGCACCCCAGTACCACAAAGAGTTACCCTTGCGCTTGCCCTCCGCTGCCCGTTTCAGGTTCACGGGGTGGTTGTTGAGGATGTCGAAGCTGCGCTCCATGAACTCCCGCAGCACAGGCTCCTCCGGCAGATAGGGGCCGATGACCTGGGTCAGATGGTCATGGGGCGGCTCCAGTTTCGCAAGGCGGCCGTGCTTCCATACCATAATATGGCGGTAGCTGGTGCCGGTGTAGAACTGGAATTCTTCATTATTGAAATTCGCCCGGATGGCGTCCATGAGCTGGTCGGCTTCCGGAGTGGAAATCTCGCCGGAGCTGTGGTCGAGGATGGTTTTCTCGGCGTAAGGCTCATTTTCCGTCAAAGTCACCACGTTGCAGCGGAAAATAATGTCGTCCGGCTCCATTTTTACGCCCACGCTGAGGGCCTCCAGGGGAGATCGCCCGGTAAAGTCCGTCTTCGGGTCATATCCCATGACGGACAGGTTCGCCACCTCGCTGCCGGGGTGCATTCCCTCGGGCACATTCTGCACCATGCCCAGACTACCGCCGCAGGCCAGCGCGTCCATGGCAGGGGTGCTGGCGTATTCCAGCGGGGTCTTTCCGCCCAGAGCCTCAATGGGCTCATCCGACATTCCGTCTCCCAATACGACGATATACTTCATAGTCTCTCTCCTAACGTCTTGTGTTCGTCCGCGTTCCAAAGACAATTGTGTACATTAAATAGTACCATTTCTTCCTTCATAATACAATATGAAAAACTGTCCGAAAAATCGATAGAGTTTTATTGATTTCGTGGGCATTTTCCCAAAGAAAAACCGCCCCGCCAGAGAAGGCGGAGCGGATTGTGGCTCCCCTGAAAGGGGAGCCATGTGCCGGTCAGTTCAGATTCAGCTTTCTGTCCACCAGAGCGTACATGAGGAAGTAGCCGGCAACGGAAACCGCAGCCATCAACAACGCCATGCCACTGAAGCAGCGCAGCATCCACACTTTCTCGTCGGCGCCGGAGAAGACGCCCATGGCCATGGTGAAGCTGGTCACCATACTCAGCGCCACATGGATGCCGTAATACACGCCCACAGCCGCCAGAATCTTGTGCTTTTTGGCAAGGATGGAGCCGATGGTCACGGACAGCATCAGCGTTACCAGCTCACAGGCGCCGCCGGTGAGGACATTCACAAGGAGCAGGGCAATGCCGCGGAAAATGTCGGAATTTTCCGCTTTCCCGATCTCCCTGCGAATCTCCGCCCAAACCTCCGGCAGAACCTCCCGAACCCGCTCATAAAAGCCCGGAATGGCGGAAAACCCGATGAGCAGCCAGCCTGCCAGCGCGGCGCAGATGACGAAGAAGATGATGACCATGCCGATGGCGGTGTTTGCCATGCTGGCAAGCAGATTCTGGTGGGTGTTCACGGGTAAGGTGAAGGTCAGATAGCCTTCATCGGTAAACCGGCTCTTGTAAAACCTGCCGATGAGCAGGAACAACGCCGCCACGCCTGTGACCGCCACCGCGATGATGGCGGCTATCATGGCAAGCACATTCAGAACAACGATGGCATGGTGCTGTGCATCTGCATAGCTGGCCGTGATCAGGTAGCGCATGGTGCCGCCGCCCAGCAGGCTGGCCCCCAGACAGACAAGGCACAGGGTTCCCAGCATCCCCCGGGTGGCCCGCCACTCATGCTTTAACAGTTTGGTAAACATTTGAACACCTCCCGGAACAGTTCATCCAGCGACTTGCCCGTCTCTTCCCGGACAGCATCGGCTTCTCCCTTCTGAATCACTTTGCCCTGATACAGGAACAGGAATTCATCCAGCACCCGCTCCACGTCGGAGATCAGGTGGGTGGAGATCAGCACCGTGGCGCTGGGGTCGTAATTGTTGATAATGGTATTTAAGATGTAGTCTCTTGCCGCCGGGTCCACACCGCCGATGGGCTCGTCCAGCAGATACAGCCGTGCCCGGCGGGACATGGTCAGCACCAGCTGTACCTTTTCCTGCGTACCCTTGGACAGGGTGCGAAACCGTGCATCCGGGTCGATGCCCAGAGCGGTGAGCATCTGCTCTGCCCGCTGACGGTCAAAATCGGTGTAGAAGTCGCCAAAGAAGTCCAGCAGCTCCGTGACTTTTCTCTGACGGCTAAAACAGGTTCTGTCCGGCAGATAGGAGACCAAGGCCTTACTTTTGGGGCCGATTTTCTCGCCGCAGATGGTGATTTCTCCGGCGGTGGGGGTCAGCAGGCCCGCCGCGATTTTGATAAAGGTGGTCTTGCCGCTGCCGTTGGGGCCAAGCAGGCCGATGATTTTGCCCGCTGGCAGCTCCAGATTCAGACCGTCCAGCGCCGGATTTCCGTGGTAGCGCTTGGTCAGGCCCGTGGCTTTCAACACTTCTTCCATTTACGATTCCTCCTTCTCTTTGTCCAATTCAAGCAGCAGCCGCGCCGCCTGAGATGGGGTAATGCCGAATACCATGAATTTTTCGGCGCATTCCCGCGCCAGTTCCTCCAAAATCCGCTCTTTCATTTCCTCCAAAACCTCCGGATTCTCCGTGACGGTGCGGCCGCTGGTGCCGCCGCCCACCAGCAGGCCCTCCCGTTCCAGTTCCGTCATGGCCCGCTGCATCGTATTGGGATTGACCTGGGCCGCGGCGGCTAGGTCACGGACGGAAGGAACCTTCCCTCCCGGGGGCAGCTCCCCCCGCAGAACCGCGCCTCGGATGTTCTCCATAATCTGCTGGTACACCGGGCGATCCCCTGAAAATTTCCAGTTCATAGGCACCTCCTCTGTGCTACTGTATTAGTGCATTAGTACAATAACACACTCATGCAAAATTGTCAATAGGCAATTTGAAAAAAGTATGCAGCGTGCATCCAACCTGCATCCACCTTGTAGCAGAAGAAGAAACAGAAACAGAAATAGAAAAAG
>CAMGCA010000090.1 GCA_946011705.1 uncultured Clostridia bacterium
CGTAGGAATCCCGGATGGTTTTGTCGTAAGCGCGGATGCCGTCAGCGTAATATCGCTGGGATGTATAGTTGTCCAGCGTGTAGGGCGCGTACTCGTCGTCTCTGAGCTTAACCGTGGAGAACTGCGGATTGGCTTTGAAGTACTCATAGGCAACCAGTTCGTTCTTGGAGGAGAACTCAACACTGCCCAGACCGCCTGCTGTGATATCATCCACGCCGAGCGAAAGCGAATACTGCACATCATACGCAAAGTGCTCGCCGTCGTTGGATGAGACGATCCAGGCACCCCCCAGGCCCAGACCATCCGCTTCCTTCGGCGTCAGGTCCGTGCCGTCGTATTTGGTGAGGGACACCAGCTGAAACCGTTTCTGGAGCACGTCATAGATCGCTTCATCCAGCTTCTGGTAGCCGTTGGAATGTTGGATCAAGTACGCGTTCGGATCCATATCCGGCATGGAGTCCGCCAGGACCAGGGTGTATTCCCGCTTGCCGTTGATGGTTTTGCCGAATTCATAGGTGACCAGCTGACCGTTGAGGGTCTCGGTGGCTGTGCGGGCGTGGGGGTCCGGGGCTGTGACAGCGGGCTTCTGGGGGACTTCGACCAGAGTGAAGCTGGCCACCTCCGCCTTGTTATCCTTCAGATACGCGGCGGTATCGGAGTTCAGGTCGCAGCGGACGTTGATGTTGGGGCTGTCTGCGAAGACGCCGCTCCCCAGCTCTGTCACAGAGGAGGGGACATACAGGTCTCCCAGCGAGGCGCAGTTGGCAAAAGCGCCGTCACCGATGGTGGTGAGGGATTGCGGCAGCGTCACGGTTTCCAGCTTGGAACAGCCGGAGAACACGTCATTGCCGATGGTCGTGATGCCGTAGGGAATCACGATCATGGTCAGGTCGTCCCGGTTTTGGAACAGACCGTCGCCCAGCTTCCTGACGGGTTTGCCGCCAATCTTCGCCGGAACAGCAATATTCTTCCGGGCAGACTGGAAGGCAACGATGGTGATAGAGCCGTCAGCCTCTATCTCGTAGGTCCAGACACCATACTCGTCGGTATAGGTCTCTGGTGCGGCCATTGCCTGCAGGGGGAGCATGGAGATGACCATGCAGACCGCCAGCAGGGCGAACAGCCATCGGATTCGTTTTTCATAGATGACCTCCTGTTTCATAGTATTCGTACAAGAATGTACCAAATCCATTATAACGAGGGAGAGGCAGAAAAGCAACAGGATAGCCGAAATAAAAGTACTATGTTCGTAATGCATTTGCGCCCGCCCTGCGGGCTTAGAAAACCCCCGGTGCCGATTGGGCGGCACCGGGGTAAAAGTAAGGAGGAAGGTAGCAGATTACAGGGGGATGATTCCCAGCGCGATGGCGAAGATCATGCAGGCGATGGAGAATACCCACACCCACAGGAAGTTGGCCTTGATGTGGTCCTTGATGTCCACGTCCGCAAGGCCGGTGCCCAGCAGGGTGGCGGGAACCATGGGGCTGATGAAGGTGGCGCAGTTGCGGCAGACCACCATGGCAACCGCGATGGGCAGAGCGGCAACGCCGAAGCCCTCGCCGATGCCGATCATGACGGGCAGCATGCCGTAGAAGTAGGAGTCGGTGCAGAAGGCCAGGGCCAGAGGCACGGACAGGATGCCGATGACCAGAGGCAGCTGCTGACCGATGGCGGCGGGCAGGATGGCGGTGACCAGACCGGCCAGGCAGCGCACCACGCTGGGCACGTCGGTGGCGGCGGTGCTCTTGGCGGAGGCGGCAACCAGACCGATGATGTTGCCGGCGTCATCCAGCTTGTAGTTGAAGCTGGTGGTCAGCACGCCCATGAGCACGGCGGCGCCCATCAGGGTGGAGCACATCATGAGGGCAGGGCCAGCGTGGAGGTTGATGATCTTCTTGTGCATCTTGGCGGACAGGCCATAGTTGACGAACAGAGCGATGGAAACGCCCAGCATGAAGGGCACATAGCTGGGGAACACGTCCCAGATCAGCATGGCGATAACGGCAACGGTCAGAATGATGTTGAACACGAACAGCTTGGGACGGGCCAGCTCATTGGCCTCGGAGGAAGCGGCGGCAACTTCCAGAGTCTCGCCCTCGGCAAGGCCCGCGCCGTTCTTCTTCTCGATGATGCCGGTGATGACGGCAACGCCGAAAGCCAGAATCAGACCGAAGATCTGAATGGGGATCAGGGTGGACCACAGCTCGCCGGCCTCGATGCCCAGCACGGTGGCGGCACGCATGGTGGGACCGGCCCAGGGCATCAGGTTCAGCACGCCCATGGCCAGCACGGCGATGCGCAGCAGGGAAGTGGGCTTCATGTTCATCTTCTTGAACACGGGCAGCATGGCGGGGACAACGATGCAGAAGGTGGAAGCGCCGCCGCCGTCCAGGTGGCCGATGGTGGCAATCAGGCAGGTCATAACGCACACGCCGATGACGTTGTTGCCGATGAGCTTCATCAGCTTGCCGATGATAACGTCAAACATACCGGCGTCCGTCATGATGCCGAAGTACAGAACGGAGAATACGAACAGCGCTGCGGTGGGGGCGGTGGAATTGAAACCAGCCTTGATCATGGCTGCCAGATCGTCAAAGGAGAACCGGCCGCCCAGCACCAGCACCAGGCCCAGAATCGCGGGGAAGACGATGAAGGCGATGGCGGGCTGGGTCTTGCTCTTGAACAGGGTCACGACGATGGCGACGATGGTCACAATACCGAGAATGCCAACTACGGTGTTGCTCATGAGTGATACCTCTTTCTTGATGATGATGGTTTGTTTTTTTGGAGAGAGCGGCTGACGGTGACAAAAATGAATACTTATTTTAGTATATGGTTGCCAGCCGCTCTTTCCGTTTATTTCCTCCGGGTTTCCTTCCCGGTTAAGGATGGTACTATCTGTCATTGCGAACCAGTGACCGATGTCACTGGTGTGGCAATCCGTGTCCCCCAAAACGATCTGATTCCCAGTGGTTTCTGGGGAACGGATTCCCACGCCAGCGTGCGCGCTGGCTCGGAATGACATCCGTTTATCTTACAATTCCAAAGGCTTAATCTTTCTGACCACGTCCAGAATGGTGCCGTCCCGGGCTTCCAGAACTGCCACGACCTTGTCCTCCCACTCCAGATCATCGGGACGACCGACGAGGGAGTAAGCCTTTTCCTTCAGGCTCTCGATGGTGACGTGGGGGATGCCCGCCTTGTCCAGGCACTCGATGAGGTCGGGCCGCAGGGGGTTAACCGCGATGCCGTAATCGGTAACGAGAACGTCCACGCAGTCGCCGGGAGTGGTGACGGTGACGACCTTTTCGCAGACCGTAGCCATGCGGCCACGGGTCAGGGGGGTCACGATGATGCAGACCTTGGAACCTGCCGCAGTGTCAGGGTGTCCGCCGGGAGCGCCCCGGAGAACGCCGTCAGAGCCGGTGAGCACGTTGACGTTGAAACCGGTGTCGATCTCCAGCGCCGCCAGCACCACGAAGTCCAGCTTGTTGACGAAAGCGCCCTTGTTGGCGGGGTTGGCGTACTGGGAGGCGGACATTTCATAGTGGCCGGGGGTCTGGTTGATGGAGTTGACGGCGTCTAAGTCAAAGTCCTGCACGTCGATGACCTTGCCCACCTTGCCCTTTTTCAGCAGCTCCACCATGGGGCCGCAGATGCCGCCGATGGCCCAGCCCATTTTGATGCCGCGCTCATCCATGTATTTTTCCAGGAACAGGTTGGCGGCAAGGGAGGGACCGCCAACACCTGTCTGGAAGGAGAAGCCCTCTTTGAAATAGGGGGTAGAAGCAATCACTTTGGCAACGTTTTCCGCCATCATCAGGTCCCGGGGATTCTGGCTGATCCGGGCGGCGGCGGAGGCGATCTTCTTAGGGTTGCCGATGGAGTCCACCACCACCACCGCGTCCACGTCAATGGCTTCCACAGAAGCGGGGAAGTTGGGGAAGTCCACCAGGCAGTCGGTGACCACCACCACATGATCGGCGTACTTGGCGTCGGTCATGGCGTAGCCCAGAGAGCCGCAGTTGCTCTTACCGCCGATGCCCCGGCAGTTGCCCACACAGTCGGAGGTGGGAGCCGCCACAAAGGCGATGTCGATGTGAACTTCACCGGCCTCGATGGCACGGGGACGTCCGCCGTGGCTGCGGATGATGGCGGGAGTCTTCAGTGCACCGTGGGAGACCACATCGCCCACCCGTCCGCGGATGCCGGAGGTCTGGATGCCGACGACCTTGCCCTGCTCGATGTAGTCGGCGATGGGGTCGTGAGCTTCGCCCAGAGAGGTGGCGGCGATGGTCAGGTCTTTGAGACCCAGCTCCTCAACCGCTGCCTGCATGACCATGTTGGCAACGAAGTCGCCGTTTCTCAGGTGGTGGTGGAAGGAGAAGGTCATGCCGTCTTTGGCGCCGCACTGCTTGAGGGCGTCCGCGATGGTCTCCACGATCTTGCTCTCGGCGGGCTTTTCGTAACGGCGATTTCTGGGGGCGGCCTTCTGCAGGTACTTGCCGTCCATGTAGTATTTGCCCTGATAAACCTCTTTGCCGTTTACCAGCAGCTCCTCGGGAATCTCTCTGCCTACTGCGTTGATCATACCAAATCCCCCTCATACATTCCGCAGGCCTTAGCCAGCCGCAGGGTTCTCTGCGCGCCGGGGATGAAGGCCACGTCGATCATTTTTCCGTTGACGGTGAATACGCCTACGCCGGCGGCAGACTGCTCCACGAAGGCCCGAACCACGGCTTCCGCCTGCCGGACTTCCTTCTCGGTGGGAGCGAACACCTCGTGCACCAGACGAATCTGCTTGGGATTGATCAGGCTCTTGCCGTCAAAGCCCATGGCCTTGTTCTGGAGCACCTCAGCCCGGAAGCCTTCCTCGTCGTCCAGATCGGTAAACACGGTGTCGAAGCACTGGATGCCCGCGGCACGGGCGGCAATCAGCATCTGACCCCGGGCCACCAGCATATCCACGCCGTCCCGCTGGAAGGAGGTCTGCAAACACTTGCGGAAGTCGCCGCCGGAGATGGCCACGCCGAACATCCGGTCGGAGGCAGCGCAGATTTCGTAGGCGTTCAGAATGCCCTTGGGGCTTTCCAGCGCCGCCATCAGCAGGGTTCTGCCCACTTCCACGCCGAATTCCTTTTCAGCCGCTTCCACAGCGGCTTCCACGGTATGTACATCCTGGGCGCTCTCGCACTTGGCGATGCGGATGCCGTCGGCACCACCGGCGACGCAGACCCGGATGTCCTCCTGCCAGTGAGGGGTATCCAGACCGTTGATGCGGACGATGACCTCGGTTGCGCCGTAGTCGATGGTGGTCAGGGCGTGATACAGGCTGAACCGGGCGGCGTCCTTCTGGTTCTCGGCAACGGCGTCCTCCAGGTCCAGCATGATGGAGTCGCAGCCGTAGATGTAGGCGTCCTTGATAAGGCCCGGCTTCTGGGCGTTCATGAACATCATGGTTCTGCGCAGGCGGAACCGTTCAGGCTTGGGTCTTCTGATCATCTTACCGCACCTCCCCAGGGAATGTTGGCGCTGGACGCGTCGGAGCTTCTGAACACGGCGCACTCCACACGGGCTTTCAGGGTGCATTCCAGGGCGCCCTTGTCCACAACGGTGACGCTACAGTTCTTCACATCCAGCCGTTCCAGGGTTTCCAGAACCGCTGCCTTGATCTGACGGCCGTACTGGTTCATAACGCTGCTGCTCAGGTCCAGAGTGATGCCTTCACCCGGCTCCACGGTGACCATGCAGTCGCTGGATTCCAGTGTTCCGGCTGCCGCGGATTTGAGAATTTCCATTGTGCTTCCTCCATCTGTTTTTTACTTTTTTATCCTGAGGCAAGTGTACTATAAAACAGAATATAATGCAAATATATTATATTTTATTCATTTCATAATATTTTGCTTATAGGAAGTGACTTTCGCTTGACTTTCATAAGGAAAACATTATACTATAGATAAACAATATATGATAATTCTTGTAGAAAACTGACAAATTTGGGAGCTGATTTTATGAATCTCAAGCAGGCGCAGTATGTGAAAACCATCGCCGAATGCGGCAGCATCACCGCCGCCGCCAAAAAACTGTTCGTTTCTCAGCCCTCCCTCAGCCAGATGCTCCGGCAGCTGGAGCAGGAGACGGGATTGCCCATCTTCGACCGCAGCACCAACCCCATGCGGCTGACCTACGCCGGGGAGAAGTACCTCCACGCCGCCGAGCGAATGTTGGCGGCAAATGCGGAGCTGGAAAGCCAGCTGCGGGAAATCCGGCAGGAGCACGCCGGACGTCTCCGGCTGGGCATCAGCATCACCCGGGCCATGCAGGTCATGCCGCTGGTGCTGCCCGTATTCCAGCAGCAGTACCCCAACGTCACACTGGAGCTGACCGAACGGGGCTCCGGCTATCTGGAGGAGCTGCTGCGGATGGGCAATATCGATCTGGCTCTGGCGGCGCTGGAATCCACCAGCCCCAGCCTTGCCTATGAGCTGATTGAAAAGGAGACCATCGGTATTCTCGCCGGACGGGATACCGCTGTGGCGAGGCAGTACGCTTCCGGCACGGCTCTGCCTCTGGAAGCGGTATGCCGGGAGCGTATTGTCTGCCTGACCAAGGGCCATTCCTCCCGCATCATCCAGGACAAGCTGTTCCGCCGACTGGGCATGGCGCCCAATGTGATTCTGGAGACCGACGCGCTGGAGGTGGGCCGAAGGGTTGCCCTGGAGGCGGGGTGCTGCATGATTCTGCCCAGCATCTATATCGACGATTACTGCTACCAGCGCCGGGGGGCGTTTTATCCCTTGAAGGACTACGAAAACCACCGCCATTTCTACGCCTGCTACCGCAAGGATGAGTTTGTGCCCCGGTATATCAGGGACTTTATCCAGATCACCACCCAGGTTCTGGCCAAACAGCAGCGGGAGCGGCCGTAGGCCGACGGCCAGTGGCCGCTGATCATGCATTACGAACCGGGATGGTAGTCGCTACGCCATGAGACCTGCTCGACAGGAACCGCTCAGGATATCGGGAAATTGTTTTTGGGGAGCACTGTAAGGGCGGGTCACTGACCCGCCCTTCGGCGTCAGCCGCAGGAAAATGACAGAACGGCCATTCTAGGGAAACTCTGAACTGTCATCGCGAAGCAAGTGTCCACGATCCCAGATGCGGGACGGCTCACGGCTTTGGCAAGGATATTATCACAAAGAGACTGTCTCACTAAATAAAATTTCACAAAAAGAAGAACTGTCATTGCGAACCAGTGACCGATGTCACTGGTGTGGCAATCCGTTTCCTACCTTGAAATGTTCAGGTTACTGGCATTTTTTAAGGAGGACGGATTCCCACGCCAGTGTGCGCACTGGCTCGGAATGACAGTTTCGCTTTCCCTATGTACGAATTGACGAAATGATTTCTTAGTGAGACAGCCCCT
>CAMGCA010000091.1 GCA_946011705.1 uncultured Clostridia bacterium
CTTCCAGATCGACACAAACTGGCGTTTGGGCTTCACCGGCAGGAACGGACGGGGCAAAACCACTTTTCTGAACCTCCTTCTGGGAAAATACGACTATCAGGGCAGGATTTCCACCTCTGTGGAATTTTCCTACTTCCCGTATTTTGTGGCGGACAAGAGCGTTCTAGCCCTTGACGCGGTGGAAGCTATGTACCCGGACTACGAATATTGGAAGATTCAGCGGGAAATGGCGAAATTGCATCTGGATGATGAGGTGCTTTACCGTTCCTACGGCACCTTGAGCAACGGCGAACAGACCAAACTCCAACTTGCAGTTCTGTTTTCCAAAGAGAACAACTTCCTGCTCATCGACGAGCCGACGAACCATCTGGATATCCGGGGCCGGGAGCTGGTGAGCCAATATCTGAGTACGAAAAAGGGCTTCATTCTGGTGTCCCATGACCGGGCGTTCCTGGACGGCTGCGTGGATCACATTCTCTCTATCAACAAGTCGGATATCCAGGTCTGCAAGGGCAATTTCTCAACATGGATGGAGAATAAACAGCGGCAGGATGCTTTCGAACAGGCGGAGAATGAAAAACTGAAACGGGAGATTTCCCGGTTGGAGGAAACCGCCAGAGAGAAAGCCGGTTGGTCGGATACCGCTGAGCGCAGAAAGCTCCGCAGCGGGCCAATGGACGTAGACAATGTAAAGGGCTGGCGCCCGCTGCAGGGTGCAAAAGCCAAAAAGTCAATGGCCCGCGCGAAGGCAATCGAGCAGCGGCAGACGGCGGCGATAGAGGAAAAATCCAAGCTGCTGAAAAACATCGAGCGCAGCGACACGCTGAAAATCATCCAGACCCCGTATCATACCAAGCGGCTGGTGGAGCTGAAGAATGTGACCATCGCCTATGGTCAGGAGCCGGTATGCGGCCCTGTCAGCTTCACCATCCAGCAGGGGGATCGGATCGCCTTGCAGGGTGCCAACGGTTCCGGCAAAAGCAGCATTCTCAAGCTGATCTGCGGGCAGGAGATTCCCTACGCGGGGGAATTCTGGCGGGGGAACGGCCTGAAAATCTCCTATGTCGGTCAGGATACTTCCAATCTGCGGGGGAGCCTTTCCGACCTCGCCCGTGACAGCGGCATCGAGGAAAGCCTGTTCCTTGCCATGCTGGCGAAGCTGGATGTGCCGAAGGCGCAGATGGAAAAGGATATGTCGAGCCTGAGCGCCGGGCAGAAGAAAAAGGTACTGCTGGCAAAATCCATCTGCGAACCGGCCCACCTGCACATCTGGGACGAGCCGATGAACTATATCGACGTGATCTCCCGGATGCAGATCGAGGAACTGTTGATCCAGTTCCAGCCGACGATCCTGTTTGTGGAACACGACAGGGCTTTCTGCGAGAATGTGGCGACGGGAGTTGTTGCGCTTTGAAAAAACATGCTCCACGGAAAATCACCGTGGAGCATGGGAATATGTAGATTTATATTAGTCAAAGCCGCCAGTTTTCATGATGAAAACTGGCGGTTTTGGTCCGGGCTGCGGGACTTGAACCCACGGTCTCTTGGTCCCAAACCAAGCGCGATACCAAACTTCGCTAAGCCCGGATATTCAGTTGGAGTTTTTTCAGATGTGGTCAAACATGTGGTCAAAGGCTATTTTAGACCAGAGCAGGGGAGAAGTCAAGAAGAAAAAGCGCTAGAGCCGCAACGGGTTTTCGGGTCGGCTCCTTTCTGCGGGGCAGTAGGTGCTCCAGCTCCCAAACCAGGCGCCCTACCAACTGGGCCACACCCGGATATGACATTTCATTCATTCCAACGGAACTATTATACACAAATCCTGTGAAAAAGCAACCCCCAATCCGCAGAATGTCGACAGGGTGCAGAAAAGTGTGGAAGGATGATTGAAATCCGGCGCGATTTGTGGTAAACTATTCCAGAATGTCAACATTAGGAGGACAAACTGTGAAAAGAATCTGCGCGGCGCTGTTGGCGGCGCTGTTGTTATGCGGCTGCGGAAACGCGGCGAAGACACCGGCCGAGTCCACGGCGCCGGAGGAAACGGTGCCTGTCTGGACGGTGGCGCCGGACGGAAATTCCACGGACGTGACCTGCAAGGGCAGCTACACCGGACAGGGGAGCGAAAACACGGTCGTTGCCCGGGTGGGGGAGAAAGCTTTGACCAATGGACAGTTGGCTGTCTGGTATTGGGCCGCGGCGGCACAGTACTGCCAGTCCAATGCGCAGAGCGGGCCGGATTTTGGCCTGCCGCTGGACGTCCAGAGTTGTGGCGCGGATGATACCGTAGCCAGTTGGCAGCAGTTTTTTCTGCGTCAGGCGCTCGATGGCTGGCACACAGCGGCGGCGCTGAACCAGCAGAGTACGGATGTTCCCATGGAAACCGAGGAGGCCTATCAGCCTGCCGACCATCTCTATGAGGAATATATGGAAGGTATGCCGGCAACGGCGTATCTGTACGGCTACAATCCCTATTACACGCCCAATTCCATGCACCAGGCATACCGGGACCCGCGGGGAGACCCCCTGCCCCCGCTCGGCGGGGCGACGGGCTGCGTCGACGCCGGTGCCTTGGCCCGGCAGGCCTTTGGCACCGACGAAAAGACCCTGACAGAAATGGCGGAGGAACTGAACCGGGCGTATATGTACTTTACCCAGCTGACCTATGATTTGCCTCAGGCGCAGATGGAAGGGGATGCGTCCGGGGAGTATTCTGTCAATTTCCGGCATATTCTGCTTAAAACAGAGGGCATCACGGCGGAGGAGGCTATGGCGGCCTTCCGGGAGCAGGCTGCCGCCCGGGTAAAACCGCTGACCAAGCAGGAAAAATACATGGAGCGTGCCTTCGCGGATCTGGCCCACTGGTATTCGCAGGATACCGCCTCCGCGCTGGATGGCGGCGCCTACCAGCGTGTGGAGAAGGGACAGCTCACCGGGGAGATTGGCGACTGGTGCTTTGATCCGGCACGTCAGCCGGGAGATACCACGGTGATCAACGGCAGCGACGGAGTGCACATCCTCTATTTCTCCAGGAAGGAGGCCGTCTCCCAGGCGGAAGCGGAGGAGCTGGCCCGGAAGGAAGCTGAGACAGAACTGATCGAAAGCGCGAAGAAAAGCTACCCTATGGAGGTCAGCTATTCGGACATTGTTCTGCCCGAGGCGGAAGCACTGGTTTCTACAGATGACCTGCTGTATCCGGATATTGCCCACGAGCGGTTCCCGGAGATTCCACTGTATCTGCAGCAGGACTATCCCACCACCATGTACGGCGGATGGCCCATCCGTACCAACGGCTGCGGCATTACCTCCATGGCCATGGGGGCCTCCTACATGACGGACGAGCTGCTGACCCCGCCGGAAATGTGCCGGCGCTTTGGTTCCTACAGCCATCGCCACGGAACTGACGGAATGCTCTACTTCAAGGAATCCCCGGGCATGGGCTTCTATCTGGTCGAGCAGACCTATGATCCGACGGCAGCCTGGCAGGGACTGACGGATGGCCATGTGGTTATTTCGGTGCAGCATCCGGGCTACTGGACCCGGGCGGGACACTACATCGTTTTGCAGGAGATCACGGAGGACGGTATGGTTCGGGTGCGGGATTCCAATATCTATAATTACCGCAGAATCAGCAACCATGCCCTGGATGCGCACACCTGGGGCAGCATTACCAGCGCCGGCTCCGGGTTCTGGATCTTTGACTACAAGATCACCCGTCTGCCCGCCTGCTCCCGCTGCGGTGAGCCGGAAAAGACCTCCGGCGGACTGGTGGAGGACTACTACTGCCGCAAGTGCGCACCGGCAGAACTGCGGCGCGGCACTTATCTGGAATCGCTCCAATAAAACATACGGCGCCCGGGACTGTCCGGGCGCCGTATTGCTGCTATTGGGACATTGAAATGGAAATGCGAGGTACACAGGTCAAAACTGCGCCGCCTCGGCACTCTTGAGCTGAAGCTGCAATTTGTCCGCAATCAAAGCGATGAACTCAGAATTGGTGGGCTTGCCCTTGGTGTTGGATACCGTATAGCCGAAGAATCTTTGCAGGGTGTCCAGATCGCCCCGATCCCAGGCGACTTCAATGGCGTGGCGGATGGCCCGCTCTACCCGGCTGGGGGTGGTGCCGAAGTTCTTGGCTACCTCGGGGTAGAGCACCTTGGTGATGGCGTTGATCACATCCATGTCATTGACGGCGATGATAATGGCCTCCCGCAGATACTGATAGCCCTTGATGTGGGCGGGAACGCCGATCTCGTGGATAATATTGGTCACAAGGGTTTCAATGCTGACCTTGTCATTGCGGCGCTGAACGGGATACCGCAGGCTCTCCCCACCCCGGATCTCCTCCATCCGCTCAACCAGCGCGGCCATGTCACAGGGCTTCAGCATCAGGTAGCGAACGCCCAGGTTTGCTGCCGCCGTGGAAACGTACTCCGTCAAAAACGCGGAGGTGGCCAGCGTGATCGGTTTATGCTCCATGTTTGCGATTGCTTTGAGGACGCTGATGCCGTCCTTTTTCGCCAGCATTAAGTCGAGTACCAGGATATCCGGCTTTTTCTCTTCGATCATGCGGATCGCCTGCTCCCCGTCGCCGGCAGTCCCCACAACACGAAAGCCGTCGGCGCGCTGCAGGGCAGCAGTCAGACCGGAACAAAAGTCCTCGGCGCTGTCGGCGATAAATACCGCTGATGTGTGTTCCATACATACCTCTCCTGTCATGTAGATTCCCCAGTTCACGGCGTATCTGCCATGTGCGACAATAAAAGGATACCACGATATGTTTCAATTTGCAAGGGATAATTGCAACAATCGTTCGTCAAACATCGACAAAATGAAGAAGAATTGTAAGAAAATGTAACTTTTATAAAGAAATGTGTCGAAATCGGGCGACAACTCGGAGGGTTGACGCGGGTCGTGGGTTGGTATAAAATGAGATTCCATCGATTTTTCTGAAGGAGGAATCCGCTATGGATGAGGAAATACGGGGTCTGCGGACGTTTCTGGACGCGTCCCACAGCCACTGCCACGCACTGGCTTACCTGCGCGATATGCTGGAAGAGGAGGGCTATGTCCTGCTGCCGGAGCGAGAGGTATGGAAGCTGGTTCCCGGTGGAAAATACTGCGTACTGCGGGGCGGTACGGCTTTGGTGGCCTTCCGTCTTCCGGAAGAGCCGGTCACGGGCTTTCTGATGAGCGCCAGCCACTGCGACCGGCCCTGCTTTCAGGTAAAGGAGAATTTTGAACTGAGCGGGGCGTATCTGCGCCTGGCGGTGGAGCGCTACGGCGGGCAGATTCTGCACACCTGGCTGGACCGGCCTCTGTCAATCGCCGGACGGGTGACGGTGGAGACGGAGGAGGGCGTAGAGAGCCGTCTGGTGGATATCGACCGGGATTTGCTGCTGATTCCCAGTGTTGCCATCCATATGAACCGGCAGGTCAACGATGGCTATAAGTGGAATCCGGCGGTGGATATGCTGCCGCTTCTGGGCGGCAAGGACGCCGCGGGAAAGCTGCTGGCGGAGCTGGAACAGCAAGCCGGCGGCAGAATTCTGGGTCACGACCTGTATCTCTACATTCGGCAAAAGTCGTCGGTCTGGGGGATGGAACGGGAATACATCTCCTCTGCCGCGCTGGATGATCTGGAATGCGTCTGGGGCTGTACCCGGGGCTTCCTGGAGGCCGGGCCTTCCGGAGCGGTGCCGGTGCTGTGCGTGTTTGACAGCGAGGAGGTGGGTTCCGGCTCCGTGCAGGGTGCTGGCTCCACGCTGCTGACCGACGTGCTGGAACGAATCTGCGACGGGCTTGGCTGGAATCTGAAACGGATGCTTGCCCAGTCCTTTATGGTTTCCGCGGACAACGCCCACGCTCTGCATCCCAACCATCCGGAGCTGGCAGACCCAACCAACGCCCCGGTGCTGGGCGGCGGTGTTGTAATTAAGCACAACGCGAACCTGAGCTACTGTACCGATGGCATATCTGCGGCGGTGTTCCGAAAAATCTGTGAAAAGGCGGGGGTGAACACCCAGAGCTACCGCAACCGGGCGGATATTCCCGGTGGCTCCACACTGGGCAGGATTTCTCTGGCCCATGTTAGTGTACCTACGGTGGATATCGGCCTGCCGCAGCTTGCCATGCATTCCTGCTACGAGACGGCGGCGGTGTCGGATGCCGCTGATCTGATAAAGGCCATGACTGCCTATTATGGGACGACGCTGGAAGCCGCGGAAAACGGATACGTCATAAAATGAAAAAATGCCGCTCCGTGTGGAGCGGCATTTTTGCGATTAGGGGAGGGGATTACAGATCAACACCAATATTCTTCTGTTCCGCCAGGCCGTGCTTCTCGCAGTAGCCGGTGAGAATCAGGGTCAGCGCGCCGTCGCCGGTGACGTTGCAGGCGGTGCCGAAGGAGTCCTGAATGGCGAAGATGGCCAGAAGCAGGGCGGTACCTTCCGCACCGAAGCCCAGAACGCTGGTGACGATGCCCAGGGAGGCCATGACGGTGCCGCCGGGGACGCCGGGAGCGCCGATGGCGAAGATGCCCAGCAGCACGCAGAACAGGATCATGGTGCCGACAGAGGGCAGGGAGCCGTACAGGATCAGGGAGACGATCATAACGAAGAAGGTCTCGGTCAGAACGGAGCCACACAGGTGAACGTTGGCGAACAGGGGAATGCCGAAGTCAACCATGTCCTTACGCAGAACGCTGGACTTGTGAGCGCACTGCAGAGCCACGGACAGGGTAGCGGCGGAGGACATGGTGCCCACGGCGGTGATGTAGGCGGGGCCGTAGTGCTTCACGACCTCGATGGGGCTGCGCTTGGCATAGGCCCCGGCGGTGCCGTACAGCACAGCCAGCCAGATGAAGTGGCCAATCAGAACCACCACAACAGCCATCAGGAAGATGGGCAGCTGCTTGGTGATGGTGCCCTCATAGGCCAGGCAAGCGAAGGTGCAGGCGATGAAGAAGGGCAGGATGGGAATGACGATCTTGGACACCAGATCCAGCACGATCTTCTGGAACTCGTCCAGAATCACGGTGATGGTCTTGGCCTTGGTCCACACGGCGGCCAGGCCGATGAGGACGGAGAATACCAGCGCGGACATGACGGGCATGATCTGGGGGATGGCCAGACCAAAGACGTCAGCGGGCAGCTCCTTCAGCTCGGCGGCCTGCTTGGCGGTGTTCATCATAGGAATGAGAACATAACCGGCAACCGTGGACAGCAGGGCGGCCAGCACGGAGGAAGCGTAGGCGATGATCAGCGCCACGCCCAGAAGCTTCGAGGCATTATTACCCAGCTTGGTAATGGAGGGGGCGATGAAGCCGATGACGATCAGGGGAACGATGAAGCTAATGACCTGACC
>CAMGCA010000092.1 GCA_946011705.1 uncultured Clostridia bacterium
CGGCGCGGTGGTCTGCGTATTCTGCGATCTGATTGCGCGGACGGTGTTTGCGCCGACAGAACTGGCTATCGGCACGGTGACATCAATTTTCGGCGCGCCTGTTGTAATTTACATGATGGTCAAACGCCGCCAGAATCAGGAGGTGTGACATGGATCCCTATTTCAAAACCGAGGACATGGCGGTGGGCTATGACGGGCATATCCTGATTCACGACATCAATATTCTCCTGGAAAAGGGGAAAATCCTCACCCTCATCGGCCCCAACGGCGCGGGAAAATCCACCATCCTCAAGTCCATCACCCGTCATCTGGAAACCATTTCCGGGAAGGTGTTCGTCGGCGGACAGAGCTTACAGCAGTGGCAGCCCAGGGAGCTGGCAAAGCAGGTGGCTGTGGTGCTCACTGACCGCATCCGCCCGGAGCTGACCACCTGCGCCGAGGTCGTCGCCATGGGCCGCTATCCCTATACGAACCTCTTTGGACGCCTGACCGAACAGGATAAAGCGTCAGTTCAGGAGGCGCTGGAGCGTGTGCACGCCCTGGATCTTGCGGGGCGGGATTTTGCCACCTTATCCGACGGGCAGAGGCAGCGGATTCTGCTGGCCCGGGCACTGTGCCAGGAGCCGGAGGTCATTGTACTGGATGAGCCGACGGCCTACCTGGATATCCGCTATAAAATTGAGCTTTTGGACATCCTTCGGGAAATGGCCTTGCAAAAGCAGCTTACTGTGATTCTGTCCCTGCATGAAATCGACCTTGCCATGAAGATTTCGGACTATCTGCTGTGCGTAAAGGGGGAAACAATCGCAAGCTTTGGGACACCGGAGGAGGTGCTGCAAAACCACGTCATAGAACAGCTTTACGGCATGGAAGCCGGCAGCTATAATCTGCTGTTCGGCAGCGTGGAGCTGCCGAAGCCGGAAGGCGAGCCAAAGGTTTTTGTGATTGCCGGATCGGGCTGCGGCATCCCGGTATACCGGGCGCTGCAAAAAAAGGGGATTCCCTTTGCTACGGGCATTCTGTTTGAAAATGACGTGGATTTTCAGGTGGCCCGGGCGCTGAGCAGCTGTGTGGTTTCGACCTCCGCGTTTGAGGAAATCACCGATGAACAGTATCGGAAGGCGGCAAAGCTGGTGCTGCAATGCCAGGCTATCATAGACGCGGGGACTCCCATTGGAGCAGGGAACCTGAAAAACCGGCAGCTGCTCCAGCTGGCCAGGAAAAAGGAAATACCCATCCATTCTGTAGCTACAACCTAAGAGTCGCTGATCTAGGGCAACACCGCATAATGGGGCAAGGAGATTCGGCCAGTGTTTTGACCCGAGCGAAAGTATGGAAAATGCGGGAATACTGGATGTATTTCCCATTTTTCATACTGCACGATTGGGGCAAAAGATCCGCCGAAGCCCGCAGCTCCCACCTAAGCGGTGTTGCCTTAATTTCACATTTTGAACATGTCGAAGCAAGTATCGTAAAATATCGCAAAATACAGTGTAGATTTGATGCCCTGCAAGGATGGTTTCTTTGAACCCAGAAATCGAACGATTTCTTCTGAAATTATCGCTTGCATAACAAACAGCTTCGTGGTAGAATTATTTCATAGGATGATTGCAACATGGTTTGTTCCGTAACATTTGCAATCATTGCTATCACCCCCTGATAGATTTTTGACAGCAGAAAGTCTGATACCCTATGGGATATGGATATCTGAAATCAAATGAAGCCAAATAAAGTCAAATCTCCTATACAAAACCGTTTAGATTGACTTTTATTTTGGCGAGTGGGAATAATCCAAAATGTGAAAAAGCCGGGTCTTGACCCGGGAAAGTAGCCTTTTCCACGATTTGTGGCAACGTTTTGGCAACATTTTTCATTATTCATAAGAGCTAACTGATTTTGATTAAGTCAGTTAGCTCTTTTTGCATTTATAGTATGTTACCCACGAATTCGCCAATCAAGGCACCGAGGAACATTGACACAATAGTCCAGATGAGTTGAATCCACCAAGTATCTTTACAGTAATTCAATACCCTGAATGCCGATCTCCGCCGACTTGCGCAGCAGGGTAGGGTACTGTAAAGAAGGCGTTGAAGGCGCAGGTGGAAAGAATGGTGGACAGAATCCCCCAAAGATACCCGTCGGTACACCTGCTCTATGAGGCATACGGTGATATCAAACGAATGTATGACGACCAAATCAAGGCTGATTTTGCAGAACTGTATCAGGCATCCCACGGAATTCCGTTACTTTAAGGAAATCGGAGCGATTTAATTATGTCTGATACTATCGAATTGACTGTAGATGACAAGATCGGAAGCTGATTTGCAAGGTAACATTCATCGTCATCAGTGCCGTTTACCTCTACACCGCAGGCTTCGGTTCCTTTTCCGAAATGCTTCAGCGGGCGCTGCTGATTACCGTTTGCGGTGTTACCACTTTCCTGGACAAGCCCTTTGTATTTAAGGGAAAGCGCAATGCTTTCACCAGAGTTCCGGACTGGATCTGTGCCATCGGTTTTCTGAGCACCGGAGTCTATATTCTGGTCATTTGGAACTCCCGTGTGGAAATGACATCGGATATTCCTCAGATGGACGTGATCATGGGCACCCTGATGATTGCCCTGCTGCTGGTGGCAACCTTCAAAACCACCGGCTGGCCTCTGGTTATTACCTGCGGTGTATTCCTGCTGTACGCGAGCAAACTTGTAGGCCCCAACCTGCCCGGTATTCTGGCCCACAGAGGCTACAACTGGCTGCGGATCGTCAAGGAGATGTACGTTTCCACGCTGAGCATTTTTGGCGTCCCCGCGGGTATTGCCGCCACCTACATTGTCTGCTTTGTCATCTTCGGCTGCTTCCTGGAGCAGTTCGGCGCGGGTCAGTGGTTTGTTGACGTGGCCTTTGCCGGAACCGGCCGGTTCCGCGGCGGTCCTGCCAAGACAGCCATCGCGCCCTCCGCCCTGATGGTCATCTCCGGCGGTAATATCTATGTGGCAGCTGTTCTCACCGCCATTATCACCATCATTCTGGGCTGCGGAATGTTCTGGGTTGTCATAGTGGGTTCTCCTTTCTGTGTTGGCGGGACAGAAAAAATCCTGTCCCAAAGCAAATTCCTTGCTGGGACAGGATGGAAAATCCTGCGGTGCCACCCGGCTTGACGCATAAACTGCGCCCACTTTGCGCGTACCAACATACGCTGACCTTTGATAACGGAGCGCCCCGCTCCGGCGCGCATACTCAGGGGATCCCCCTTTCTGGTTGCCCTCGGAAGTCCATTGGGCCGATCCTTTTCTGCCGCGATTACAGCACCCGCGGCTCTCTGGGAGAAAAGATGGACGGCTTACTCACTCTTCCTCAACGGTTTATCGCAGTATAGCGTTAAAGCAGGCGTTTGTCAAGCGTGCGTTTGCATTTTTCTCAAAAAGATTTATAGATATGACCATACACCAAACTGATATCGCCGGGTTGCCGTTTTGTTCCGTCTCCGTGTCCAGACCAACAGCAATGGAGATTCTGCCGGTTTAGACGAATCTCCACGGTCTGTCCGGCGTGGATCGGTCGGCGGAAGGTTACGTTTCAGCGGAGGCTGTCATAACCTTTCCTTTCACAAAGCCAAGACCACGATACCGGAGACAGCAAACGGCGGGGCTCTCCGCCCCGCCGTACAGAATTACAGCACTGATTCGTAGATGTTCTCGATGGCATCGCCAAAGTTCTTTTTGTCAAAAGCAGCAGCGATTTCCTCGCTGCGTTTGGAAGCGTCCTCCCGCCACTTGGGGTCGTGCATCACATGGTCGATGGCGTCCAGGAATTCCTCCGCGCTGGTAAACTCGTAGCCGTTCTGGCCCTCCTCCAGCACCTCGTCCAGGCACTCGTCCTGCCGACACAGCAGGGGCAGGCCATTGGCCGCGGCCTCGATGTAGGTCAAGCCCTGTGTTTCACTGGTGGACGCGCTGACGAATACATCCCCCAACTGGTAGTAATTCTGCACCTCGGAAGGCTCCACCATGCCGGTGAAAATCACATAGTCCTCCACGCCCAGTTTTTTCGCCTGCTTCTCCAGGTCCTCTCTGGCGGGGCCGTCACCCACAATCAGGAACTTCAGCTTGTCGTTCTCCTGCCGGGCCTCGGCAAAAAGCGTAATCAGCTCGCCCAGATTTTTTTCGCCGCCAAGACGGCCAAGATTCAGCAGCACCTGATCATCGTCGGCAATGCCCAGAGCCCGGCGGCGCTTCATCCGCTCCTCGTGGGGCAGCCGCTGATGGTGCTGCTCCAGGGAAATCCCGCTGGGCACCACATTGATAGGCACCCGCAGGCCATAGCCCTGCAGGGCGTCCTCCACCTTCTGGGTGGGGGCTACCAGGGTTTTCACATGGCGCAGCCGCTGGCGGGACAGCACCTTGGCAAGTAAATCGCCCAGTCGCTTGCTGGGGATAAAGTAAGAGGTCAGGTACTGCTCATACAGGGTGTGGTAGGTGTGCACCAAGGGTGCGCCGGTAATTCTCGAAATTCTCGCCGCGAACTGGAAGCTGAAAAACTCGCACTGGCTGTGGACAATGTCCGGCTTCCAGTCGATGATTTCCTGGATCAGCTTGTTACGGTAGGAGGTGGGCATCCGAAGATCCGGATACACCGCCCCCAGGGGTACGGAACGGATATAGTACACCGCTCCCTCCTTGTGGGAATGGAGGGATTCGGAAATTGTCAGAATGCGAACGTCATGCCCCTTGGCAGTGAGTTCGTCAAACAGATTCTGCACACTGGTGACAACGCCGTTGGTGTTGGTGGTGTACAGATCCGTGGTAATGAGTATTTTCAGCTTCTCCTGCTGTGCCATAGTAATCCTCCCGATTCATTCTCTACGGCCCTATTATAGCAGATTTTTCCGAAAAATCCACTATCTCTTTCTTAAGAATTGTTTTCATTTTCGAGACGCCCGCCGCCTTGCATTTGGTGTCGAACCGTGGTAAAATAAATTCCATTCCAATTGGGAGGAACAGCATGAAGACAAAACACCAGCGGCTGATACCGCTGATTCTCCTGCTCACGATTCTTGGCTGTATTGTGGGCGGACTATACTGGTACGACAACAACGTTGACCGCAGTGGGTGGCCCGAAACGGCTGGCAGCCGGGAAGATCAGGCCTGCCACCGGCAGCCCGGCTCCGCCCGCCTGGAGCTGCCGGAGGGCCGGTACTGCTTTTACGAGGACGGTACGCCGATGCTGGGCTGGCAGACCATCGACGGCGTTACATATTACTTTGGCAACTCCGGTGTCATGACCACCGGTTGGGCGGAGATTGACGGGGACACCTGCTACTTCGGCGGCAACGGCGCCATGGTCACCGGCTGGCTCTGGCTGGAGGATGGGCGGTATTATCTGCGGGATGGCGCCCTGCTCAAGGGCTGGCAGGAGATTGACGGCGGGCGGTGCTACTTCGATGAAAACGGCATTGCCGCCATGGGCCTTACCAAAATCGACGATGATTTCTACTTCTTTGCCAATGGCTTCCTCGCCACGGGACTGACGGAAATCGACGGAAAATTCTACTGTTTCGGCGAAGACGGCGCCATGCAAACCGGCTGGCAGGAGGATGAGACCGGTCGGCGCTACTTCCTGCGGTCGGGTGAAATGGCCGTGGGCTGGCTGGAAATGGAGGATGGCTGGCGGCTCTTTGGGGACAACGGTCTCATGACCCTGGGCTGGTATCAGGCCGGGGAGTACCGCTACTATTTCCGTGAGGACGGCACCATGGCGGCAGGCCCCACAGAAATCGAGGGGCAAATCCACTATTTCACCCCCAAGGGTATTGAGGTGGTGCTGGTCAACGGGCTGAATCCGGTGCCGGACTGGTACGAGCCGAATCTGGTGACCCTGACCGGCGACCATCAGGTGGCTGAGCTGTGCTATGACGCACTGGTAAGGATGCTGGACGACTGCACCGCCGCCGGCATCGAATATGACTTCAATTCCGGCTACCGCACCCTGTACACCCAGACCGCCATTCTGGAGTACCGCACCCGGGAGCACATGGAAAGTTACAAGCTGGAATTCCGGGAGGCCCGGGACAAGGCGCTGGAAACCGTGGCTGTCCCCGGCACCAGCGAGCACCATCTGGGGCTTGCTGTAGACCTGTTGGGCGAGGAGGCAATCCCCTGGTTTACCGAGCATTGCTGGGACTATGGCTTCATCCTGCGCTATACGGAGGACAAGGAGGACATCACCGGCATCATCGACGAGCCATGGCATTTCCGCTATGTGGGCACGGAGGTATCCCTGGATATGAAGGATTCCGGGCTGTGTCTGGAGGAATACCTGGGCGCCGAGCCGGTGACCTCTGACAAGGTGCACGAGCTGTTTGGAGAAAAGCTCTACGAGGAAACCATTTACGGAAAAGAGAATCAGACATAACAGCTGTGCCGGAGGGAAATCCCTCCGGCACGTCGTTTATTCAAAATGGTACGCCTTCTCTTGTTCACGAAAGGAGAACTTTTCTGATTTAGCTGTCATTGCGAGGCGGGCGAAGCCCGACGTGGCAATCCGTTCTCCTTTTGGAAATGTTCGTCATCAAAGCGCGAAAAGGAATACGGATTGCCACACCAGTGACATCGGTCACTGGTTCGCAATGACACGGTTTTCTTAGTCAGTTAAAGCACAACAATGCTGCGCAGCTGTGGTCGAGGGGCCCTAAGGATGTGGGACAACTGCCCAGTGTTCGTGACGCATTGTCAGCGGCCACTGGCCGCCGGTCGAGGGGCCCAAAGGATGGGTGACGACTGCCTGGGTTCGTAACGCATTGCCCCCGGGGGCATCCCCGCTAGAAGAAGCTGACCTGACTGGTATCCGGCAGGTCGCCGAAGGCTCCGGCCTCTTTCAGCATCTGCATATGGGTCTTGGAGACCTTGGGGCAGGCCGCCGCCACTTCCTCGATGGACAGGAAGGTTTTTCCCTTTCTGCCTTCCATCAAGTCCCATGCCGCGCTTTCGCCCAGACCGGAGATCGCCACAAAGGGCGGCAGAAGCTTTCCGTCTTTGATGAGAAATTTGGTAGCGTGGCTGTCATAGATGCTGATGGGAGCGAATTCACAGCCCCGGAGGTAGAATTCGTAGACAACCTCCAGCGTGGTCAGCAGGTCTTCATCCTTGGCGGTGGCTTCCTCGTTGCCGTCGATGGCCTCGATGTTCGCCATCACCGCCTCCTTGCCGCCGGTCATCAGCACCGCGTCAAAGCCGCCCTTCTGGCTGCGGCGGTAGAAGTAGGCCGCGTAGAACGGCAGCGGATGGTGCACCTGGAACCCGGCGATGCGGACGGC